>PIVQ01001247.1 GCA_003354055.1 Desulfobacteraceae bacterium
ATCTCTTTTTCAATCAGGCAACCCAGTACACGGATTTCAATCGGATTTAATTCCATGTCCATTCGATTTCTCCAGCAGTCTCTAGTTGTACGTGATCTTCAGCCTATCATCGCGAAACTGAACAGGCGATAGCTTAACCGGACGGAATGATTTGTTAAGAGGGTGGATTCCACTCTTAATAATTTTGTCCGCAATCATTTTGCAAAAATATTCTGTCGCAGAAATTGGAACGGGAATTCTGCCTAATAACGTCGTGCCAGCATTTGTTTTGTGCTTTAAGATTCATTTCCCTTTCATGGTGAACGGTGGCTTAGGTGCGGGTGGCTTGCAGAATGAACCTCGATGGAATTGGCAATTGAATGAAACAGGTACACAGTCATCCCATAGGGGCGTCAAAATTTACGTAACCCCTTGATTTGCAAGGTCACGTTCGCCTGTTTTTGTAATCTGGAATTCCGACTTTTTCGTTTTGAGGTGCTATACCTCCTGTCCTGCCGATTGCTGTCCCACAGATTTTGATCTATTTCGGTTCAAAACCTTCTAAATAGGCCTGCCCGGGCTGGGCAACCATGCGGGGAAGCCCGCCTGCTGTCCCATGGAATCGCAAAAGTTCATCCAGATCGAACTTTTCCCACGCGTATGAACGCAACAGAGCCATCAGCCGACTGAAGCTGTGTGTCCATCCGGAAACGAAGGCGGCGTAGCGCGAGAGTAGCCAAACCAAAAGCGCAGCCCATATCTGCCATTGTATCGCTTTTTTGCTGTAGCCGATAAAACCGGATAGCTTCAGGGCTTGCTTGAGCTGCTTAAAGAATACTTCGATGCCCCAGCGGGATTGATAGAGCCCGGCGACCGAACTGGCGGCCCATTTGAAATTGTTGCTGATAAATGTCATTTCGACCTCTTTGCCGTTTATCTCCACCCGGGCGACAACCAGACGCAATGGTTCGGGGTAGGCCTTGCGGCTTTTGTCAGTGTCCAGAACAATGACTTGGTCGTGGATGATGCCTTGCTCCGCATCGACTGGAAGCTCTTCAACAACCGTATAGCTCATATTGTCTTTCGCTCTGGTTACCCAGCTTATGCCTCGGCCATCGAGTTCATAAAGGTGCTTGAAGTCAACATAGGCTTTGTCGAAGACCACGATCTCCCCCTGCTTCAAAGGAACGCAGAGCTCGCGGGCGCGGGTTGAATCGTGATGGGAGGCTTCCTCGACGATAGCAAAGGTTGGCAGGAAGGTTTGCAAGTTCAGCGTCAGGTGGAGTTTTGCGGCGGCTTTTTGGCGACGGTGTTTTGCCCAGTCCATACAGTTTGCGACCAAACTGATAGTAGAGGAATCAATCGCGTGAATGGTCTTTTTGAAGCGGCGGGGAACACCGGAATAACGGCCTGCAGGCCCGAATTTCGAATTTTGTTTTGTGAGGTGCTCGAGAGTTTCCCAGAAGAGCTTCTCCATTAACTCAGGATTACGCTCTTTGTTCGCATGACTCAGCGTGTTCCGTTTTGGTGGCGTAGCACCCCGCAATAATG
>PIVQ01000447.1 GCA_003354055.1 Desulfobacteraceae bacterium
GGCTTAAAGCCTGCGTGGACCTATGATGTTTTTATCGAACTCTGGGTAAAGCCTAAGGATATGTTCCGGCCCTGCGTGGATCCTGAGATTGATGATACCCGGTGTAACGTGAAGTTTTCAGATCCGGTACCGAAGGTGGATCAGATTCCCTGCTATCCCTGTTTTTATAAAAATCTCTACTTTCAGGATTTCAGGACCCGGCCGGGTGTTCCATGGACCGGCATGGGCTATACCTATGACTGGGGGAATCCAAACCATCCATTCGGGGCCAGTGAGTTTATCCTGGTGCCTGGCGCATCCTACGAAATACACCAGGTAAAAGGAACTCTGGAATATTTTAAAGATGCCTCTAAAGATTAACATTTCCCGGACATCAGAACCCGGAGATCAGCACAACCCCTAAAATAGCAAGGATAACGCCGGAAGATTGCACCCGCCCGAATCTTTCCCTGATGATGACGGCACTGAGCAATACGGTTACCGCAGGATAAAGACTGCTGATGACCGCCACAATGCTGAGCATGCCTGAACGGGTCGCCAGGGCAAAGGAAAAGGCGGCCAGGGTATCCATGACGCCCATAAAAGCAATGATTGCCAGGTGGCCCTTAGGTATGGCCTTGATGGACCGTCTGGAAACGGGAGAACGGGAAATCAGAATCACGGGTATCAAAAGGATAAAGGTGGTGGTCCGCATGATCATCGATGCCCCGAGGGGATCGGTTTCACAGGCATTATCCATGAGAATGAAATAAAAACCGATGCAGACAGCCGCACCAAGGGCATACTGAATCCCATTGGTCCATTTGATTTTACCATCGTCTTTACTTTTCTCCATGGCAGCCAGAATGGTGCCGAGAAAGGCAGCTGCCATACCTGTCAGCTTCAGGCCGGACAGGGTGTCCCCGCTTATTATCCCCCAGATCACCGGCAGGATCACCCCGGTGGCGCTGATGGGGGCAAGTATGGACATGGTTCCCATGGCAAGGCTCCGGTATAGCAAATACATGGCCGCAATCCCCGTGATTCCGGCCGGAACTGCCCAAACCAGGTTGGGATCAATTGAAAAAGACCTGCCCGACCCCACAAGGATGGTGCCAAGAAGGACAACGCCAACCCCGTTTGAAATGATTAATACCGTCAAAACCGGCAAATCGCGGCTCTTAAGTCCTCCGATAAAATCAGCAATTCCCCACCCCAGACAGGCGGCCATGGCAAACCCGATTGACATAGATATTCTCCTGATGTTTAATTTTTTCTTGCCATCAGGATAGACCAGGTATATACAATTAGTAAAATTAATCCTTTTTATATATTGGATAACTATCAATTATGTATATTGAATGATTGTAAATCATGTATCCGGATTTAAACCGACTCAAAGTATTCTATTACGTCTACCAGGCCAACAGCATTATCAAGGCAGCTGAAAAGCTATATATTTCACAACCTGCCGTAAGCCAGCAGATTAAAAAACTTGAAACCGAGATAAAGGCGCCCCTGTTTACACGTCTTCATAAACGAATCGTCCCCACCAGTGCGGCCCACAGACTGTTTGGAACGGTGGAGCCTTTCTTAAAAAAACTGGCCTGTGAAATTGAAAACATCTCAACCCCCATGGACCGGCCTTACGGCACCTTGACTATCGGGGCTCCCATCATTTTCGGGACAACCTACCTGCCCCGCATCTGTCATGCGTTCAGAACAAAGTACCCCGATGTCAAATTTACAGTAAAATTCGGAGAGTCTGATGTTATTCTGGATATGTTGAACAAAGGAGAACTGGATCTGGCATTGATCGATTTTTTTTCACCCTATGACCAGCTTCCAGGCAAACCGGAATTGTATAAAATTGACTCCCTGATGCTGGAAAATTTTATTCTGGCCTGCTCCCGGGAATACTACGAAGCAAAGGTAAAAGAAGATATCTCATTGGAAAATCTTATCAGCCTGGACTACTTAACAGATGAAAATGACCCCATAATCTTAAGGCATTGGTTCTGGTTCTATTTTAATAAAACAAGTCCCAATTTAAACATTGTCATGGCCATTGAGGCCCACCAGGCATTGATGGCCTGCATCCGAAGAGGCATGGGCATGGCCATAACCTCCTATCACCTGTTTGCAGGAGAAATTGAACAAGAGACGATCATTCCCATCTTTCCAACCAAAGAAAAACTGATCAACACCATTTCCATGGTATCTTTGAGGGCCAGCGTGCCCACGGTCACACAAAAAACATTTCAAACCTTCTTAAAAAACAGATTTGACTCTGGTACCTGTGACATAATCACCCCCGGTTGATTGCCTTATCCTTGATGACGACATCGGCCTGATTTTCCCTGAGCACCAATTTATTGATTTTCCGGATCAGGACCTGACTGTCCACAGGCTTGGTTGTATAATCATCCATGCCTGCCTTGAGGCATTTATCCATGTCTCCGAGCATGGCATGGGCGGTAAGGGCAATGATGGGAATCTTAGGATCAAAGCGATCCTTCTCTGCCGACCGGATGTGCCTGGCACATTCATACCCGTCCATTACCGGCATTTGCACATCCATGATCACCAGATCAAAGCTGTCCTTTTCAAGATATTCAAGGGCCAGGCAGCCGTCGCTGGCTGTGTGATTGGCAAATCCGGCCTTATCCAAAATTTTCTGCATGATCTTCTGGTTGACCGGATGGTCTTCCACCACAAGGATCTTAAGATCCTGCTGCCTTGACTCAATGATACTGTGGCGGGTCAGCAGTTGTTCTTCCTCATCCTGTTCTTTTCCGGATGACCTGGAAAAGGCCATGACAATGGCGTCAAAAAGCTGTGACCGCCGGATGGGCTTGGCCAGGTAGGCATCAAAGCCTATTTTTTTCATGGCAGCCGCTTCCCCCCGCAGCCCCTGAGAGGTGAGCATGACCAGCTTAATTTCTTTTGTCAGAGGATCGGTTCTTAAGGCTTCTCCCACCTTTGACCCGTCAATGCCCGGCATCTGAAAATCCGTAATAACCATTTCAAAAGGCAGGTTGGTTTTGGCCATCATTGTGCAAATCTGAATACCGTGGCGACCGTCAGTGGCAGCGTCCACCACAAATCCCCATTTGGTTAAAAAACCTTTGAGAACGTCCAGGTTCAAGTGATTGTCATCGATAATCAGAATCCGCTTTCCCTTAAGATCAGATGGCGGTGCTTTTACCTGTTCCGTTACTCCCTGCTGGCGTTTGAGCTTCAGGGTGAAACTGAATTCAGAGCCCACCCCCGTCTTGCTTTTCACCTGGATATCGCCGCCCATGAGGTCGCAAAGCTGCTTTGAAATGGCAAGGCCCAGGCCGGTGCCGCCGTATTTCCGGGTGATGGAGGTATCCACCTGATGAAAAGACTGGAACAGGCTATCGGTTTCGGCCGCGGTCATCCCGATACCGGTATCCCTGATTGAAAATTTTATCTTGGTCTCATGGTCTGTCTCCCTGATCAAAGAGACCACAAGGCTGATGTCCCCGCCCTTGTCCGTAAATTTAACGGCGTTTCCCAGAAGATTCATCAGAATCTGACGTACCCTTCCTGGATCCCCGATGAGCAGGGACGACACGTCATCCTCGATCATACAGGCCAGTTCAAGCCCCGTTTCATGGCATCGTAAGGCCATAAGGTCCAGAGTTTCTTCCACCAGGTTTCTCAGGTTGAAATCAATTTCCTCGATATCAAGCTTGCCGGCTTCAATCTTTGAAAAATCCAGAATATCGTTAAGAATGGTCAGCAGGGTTTCCGCACTCTGTTTAATGGTATCAAGACCGCTTCTGGCTTCAGGGTCAAGGGGTTCATCCAGCAAGATATTGGTCATGCCGATAACCCCGTTCATCGGGGTCCGGATCTCATGACTCATATTGGCCAAAAAACTGCTCTTGGCCTTGCTTGCCGCCTCAGCAGCTTCGGTCATGTCAAAGGCGTGGTCAATGGCCTGCTGAAGATTATGATTCAGGGATTCCAGCTCTTTGGTCCGGTTTTTAAGTTCCCGGTTCAGACTCTGGATCCGTTTTTCCGACAGCCTTTGCTGTGTAACATCCCGGAGAATGACAAAGGTGCCGATGGTTTCCCGTTCTTCGTTTTTGAATACCCCACATGACAGTTCCACATCCAGAGAATTGCCATCTTTGGTCATGCGACGGGTCCGGAGTTCAACCTGGCCATTTTCAATAAGCCTGGCAATAGCATCCATGGTTTCAATCTGATTTTTCTCAGGAACAAAATCCAGACGGTCTCCCACCACCTCATCCAGGGTCCAGCCGAATACATGGGTAAAGGCCGGATTCAGATATCCCACTTCCCCTTTTAAATTATAGATGACAATCGGATTGGGTGATGCTTCCAGGACAGAATTCAGATGGACCTGGATTCCCTTAAGCGTAGTGATTTCTGCCCTGGCCGAGGCCAGTTCGTCCGTTAATCCGGCAACCTTGTTTTCAAGTTCGGAAACCTGGGTGTTTTCTGACAAGCGACCCTCCTTAGGCTGAAATCATTTTCCTTGGATCGAATCACTATATCACGAAAATCAGGTGCATGCCACCACCCAAGCGTACAGCGGACAGTTGAAATGTGTAAACATCTTGAGGCTTTCTCCCGCATCTTGAACCAGTTTCTTTAGGGCAATCTGTGAAAATTCACTTCAATATACAGATTCTCCCGGAATCTTGGAGATTACCCACGATATTAAAGACGGATGGATCAATCCAGGTGCAGGCTATCGGCCGGCAGCGGCTTAGGGTTGAGTAATTATTGCCATTTGGGCGGTATGAACATTAAATGTGACCATTAGAATTGAGCTGTCTGTTTACGGCAGTTAAGAGGGGGAGGTATCATGTTGGGAAACCACATCCTTGTTGTTGAAGACGAACCGGAAATTGCTAGGATTTTAAGGGATTATCTGGCCAGTGAAGGCTTTTCGGTATCCATATTAAACCGGGGCGACAAGGTTGTTTCCTTTGTCAAAGGCCAACAGCCGATAATGGTTCTGCTGGACATCATGATTCCCTATAAGGACGGCTTAAGTGTGTGTAAGGAAATCAGAACATTTTCAGATGTTTCCATTATCATGATCACAGCCCGGGTAGATGAAATAGACCGGATACTGGGGCTTGAACTGGGGGCTGATGATTATATCTGCAAACCCTTCAGCCCAAGGGAAGTTGTGGTACGGGTGAAAACCGTATTACGCAGAATCCTTAAAAAAAGATCTGACAAAATTTTGTCCGCAGGCCATATCACCGTCAACCGGACAGCCCGTTCAGTCAGCATCAAGGGAAAAGAACTGAATCTGACCCCCAGTGAATTTAAAATAATTTCCGTACTCATGGAAAGCCCGAACCAGGTGTTCAGCAGAACCCAATTGATTGAGCAGGTTCAGGGGTATAGCTATGAGGGGTATGACCGGACCATAGATTTCCACATTAAAAACCTGAGAAAAAAAATATCAGCCTGCCTCCCGGACAAAAAAATCATCTACTCCATATACGGATTCGGATATAAGCTGGTACACGAGTAGAGACAATGGGGGCAAATTATAAACCCCAGGCAGCTATGATTGGCTGGCCGGGGTTTTAGCGAGAAACTTTTTTATTTTACCGGTAGATCCGGATCAAACTGTTATATCAAGGTCATCATCCTCTGTTCGGGATTCCAGATATTCCAGCAATTGCGACAGGAGATCTGCATCTGTTATTTCGGATCCTGTGGTATCGGTTCCGCTCTGGGCTGCATAGGCATCGCTCACCATCTGTGGCGGAGGAGGAGGCGGCGCAAACCCTGCGTCATCAAGGACGGATTTCAGCTCAGAACCGCTTAATACCCCATCCTCGTCCAGATCATAATCTGAAAAACTTCCGCTGACTTCAGTGCCTGTAACCTCAAGAATACCTTCGGATAGGGTTTCATACTCCTCTTCAGAGACACCACCGCTTGCATCCGAATCCGCGGCATTAAACATACCGAGCTTATCCTGCCCGGCTCCATCAGCGGCATCCCCGCCCTGTGGCGGCGGGGGTGGAGGCGGGAAATCTCCTCCCTGGACCCCCTGGGAACTGCTGCTACTCTGCTGGGAAGAAAATGAAATCATATTGACAAGATTACTTGTGCTACCAATACTTCCAACCATGACCTGCCTCCTTTGCTGTTTACTGTGGGATCATCCATAATCGGAAACGGGAATCCATTCC
>PIVQ01001248.1 GCA_003354055.1 Desulfobacteraceae bacterium
ACAGTCAGCTTTGTTTTAACCTTTGGCACAGGCCCTGCCGGGGTATCCATGAAATCATCTACCCAGTCACATAAGATATAGCCGGGCTTATCATGGCCGGATTCCTCTGCAGCATCCGAACAGCTCCCTGTTGCCTGCTCCATAGAGCCCATAAGACTGACCCCTGACGTTGACAGGCCCTTGGCTGAATTTTCCTCGTTCATAATCATCCTTTACTATATTGTTATTCTGCCCTTACATTTCTCGCTCTTCTCGCTCTTCTCGCTCTTCTCGCTCCCAAGCGAACTAATATAATTTTTAAACTGGTTCAATATATGTTTATCCACACAAAAATAGGTCTTAGGGCCTTCCACCTCACCACAGACGATGCCGGCGGCCTTTAGTTGTTTTAAGTGCTGGCTGATGGTGGATTGGGAATAGGGGAAAATATCCACAATATCACCGCAGACACAGGTGTTGATTCGGATCAGGTGTTCAACAATCTTTACCCGGGTGGGATGACCCAACGCCTTGAATATATTCGCAAGTTGTTCGGTTTCCATAGCTCATTTTTATCCATTTATCGTTAATCGTCAATCAACGATAAAGAAAACGACTGACCAAGTCAAGCAGAAAAGTTTAACCGCGAATGGAAAAAACGATGAAAACCTTTCGGGACGGGGTTTTGCCTTTACAGTGATCTGAGGATTTGCTAAGTATCTAATAATCAAATCAATATTTGTAAAGGGTCAGTCGGTGCCAGTGGCCGGTGCCATCTGAGCCGGTAAAAGGAGCAGATCCCATGGGGTTGGCAGTCGAATATTTTGACAATGGCAGTTCGTTTCTTGCCATTGATCCCTTATCCATCAATCCGGACGCACTGACAAATTTTTCACTCTTTGAAAGATATCCTCCTAAAGAAGGAGTGTTCAGATTCCGTTGCCTGTTGATGGATACCCGCTCTATTGATAAAGAGCGGTTGCTGGAATTGCTGGGAAACTGGGAAAAAATTTATATTCACAAAGAGGAATCCCATAGCTATAAGGCCTATATCAAGGATAATCTGGAGTTTATTCTCAACCACAAAAAAATCTTGCCAAAGCAGAAAACCGATACCCTTGTTGCCCTGTCCACTGAAGTGGTAAAAGATTCCTTTGCAGCCAATTTTTCCTCGCAATCAGACTGCGCCCGGATTGTAGAGAATGTACAAAAACTGATCGCAAAGGCCATGGATTTTATTTCCAGTATAGAATCGCTCAGCGGCATTGCCAGTCTCGTCGGCCATGATTATGAGACCCATACCCATTCCATCAAAGTCGGATGGCTCACCGCCACCTTTATCAATTCCAATAGAGATCTATTTGACGTAAGCGGGATTTCAGAGTTAAAGGAATTGATGGTTCAGGCAGCTGTGGCAGGATTTCTCCATGACATCGGAAAAATCAAGATTCCGCGGAATGTAATCAACAAGCCGGGCCGCCTGGATAATCTTGAATGGATTATCATGCAGTCCCACACAGCCTATGCAACCAGTCTGCTGTTTGAGAGCCA
>PIVQ01001249.1 GCA_003354055.1 Desulfobacteraceae bacterium
TGCCTCCAGATTTTTAATTTTTATATTTCTCTTTTGATGGGCGGTATTCACGGGAAGATGCTGGCCAGGTCCAAAAAACAGGAAATCAAACGCAGAAAGCTAACTTACGATCAATGCAAGCCAGCCCTATCCAAGGCCCTGCATGAGAAATCCCAAATACGGATGAAGGGGCCTGAAAAGGCGGACCCGGGGGTTCTATTCCTGACAGATCCCTATTTATCCGAATTCGGTATTGAAACATTTCCAAGGCTGAAATCATTTTTTGATTTCCACTTTGATACCCGGCCGGAAATTTGTCCTGAGCGCCCTGCCCTCATGACCCAGTGGTTCCGGGAAAACGGCTTTGAGAATAAAACCGACGATAATAGTCCATGGTCACCTGAGATGCGCCAGGCCCTGGTATTTAAACACCTGATGAGCCGGAAGAAACCGGTGATTAGATCCAATGACCTTCTGGCAGGGACCACATCTTCCAAACCTGTTGGCGTCACTGTTTTTCCGGACGGCCAGGGCACAATGATCTGGGGAGAACTCCACAGCCTGGATAAAAGATCCCTGCTCCCCTTTACCTGCACCCGGGAAACGGCAAAGACCCTTCACCATGATGTGCTTCCCTTCTGGACAGGCCGCAGCTTCAGGGAGTATGTGCGTAAAAATTTCAACTATCCCGTTTGCCAAAAATTAGACGAGCGGTTCGTAGCCTACTTTGTCTGGAAATCAGTGGGAATCTCCCATACCATTCCCAATTTCAAACGGATACTGGACCGGGGCAGTTCAGGAATAATCTCGGATATCGGGATGAAACTTTCAGCCCCGGACCTTTCAACAGACCAGAAAACATCACTCAAAGCCATGGAGGCTTCCCTGGAAGGTCTTGCGGCCTTTGCCGCCAACCTGGCCGATACCGCCTCGGACCAGGCCGGGAATGAGACCGACCCAAAACGAAAGTCAGAACTTACAACCTTGAGCCAAATCTGTAAAAAGGTGCCGGCACAACCAGCCGAAAGCCTTGATGAAGCAATGAATGCCGTCTGGATATCCTGGGTCGGCCTTCATATGGAGAATTCAAACACCGGCCTGTCCCTGGGCCGTCTGGACCAATTGTTCCAGCCCTATTTTATAAAGGATATGGAAGGAATCTCCTCAGAGCTGGATAAACAGGCCTATATCCGGCATGCCATCGAACTGACAGGCTGCCTGATCATGCGGCTGACCGACCATATCCCGCTTCTACCCGATATTGCCAATTATCTGTTCGGAGGTGCGTCCTCCACCCAGGCCATCACCCTGGGCGGGGTTACCCCGCAGGGTGACGACGGGGTCAACGACATGACCTACATCTTTTTGAAGGCCGTTGAAATGCTCCCGGTGAGGGATACCAATATCAATGCCAGGTATCACACGGAGAAAAACTCCGATGCCTATCTAAAACGCCTCTGCGAGGTAAATATCATTACCTCGGCAACACCGATTATGCAGAGCGACACTGCCGTGGCCAAAGCTCTCGCACCCCGGGGATATACCAT
>PIVQ01001250.1 GCA_003354055.1 Desulfobacteraceae bacterium
GTTGTGGTATAATCGCACTCACACTTTTTTAAATGCGCAGTCATATAGCTGCAAAAAAAGGAGGGAAACCAGCCATGAAAAAGAATATCACAATTGGGATGGACTTAGGAGACCAGAGCCATGTGGTGGTCGTTTTGGATAAAAATGGCGATGAAATAGAAATGAGAACCATCAGCAATAATGAATTTTCCCTTGTTGAGTTTTTTTCTCAATATCCGAAAGCAACCGTTGCCATTGAAGCCGGTACACATTCCCCCTGGATAAGTAGGCTGTTAAAAGAAATTGGCTGCAAAGTTTATGTTGGCAACCCACGGAAGCTACGCATAATATGGGATTGTAATGATAAATCTGATAAACGAGATGCAAGAATACTGGCTATGGTTTGCAGAGTTGAACCCAGGCTAATGTGGCCAGTAAAACATAGAGAAAAACAAGCATATGCTGATTTGGGAATTATTAAAGCAAGGGATGCCTTGGTACAAAATCGTGTCCGATTGATCAATCATGTCCGGAGCGTAACCAAAACCTGTGGTTATCGAATCCCCAAATGCAGTACCCCCAGTTTTTCAAAACAAGCACCGGACCACATACCTCCAGAATTGAAAGAATCACTTGCACCATTATTATTAACCATTGATCTTTTGACCCAGCAGGTCAAGGAACTGGATCGTCAAATTAATAAACTGTGCCTGAAATATCCAGAAACAAAATTATTACTTCAAGTACCAGGGGTTGGCCCTGTAACTGCCCTGGCATTTGTGTTGACAATAGACGACCCCCGTCGTTTTAGAAAAAGTCGACAAGTTGGGGCTTTCTTGGGATTAACCCCACGCCGAGACCAGTCCGGGAAGTGTGACAAACAATTAAGAATCAGCAAAGCAGGGAATACATATTTAAGATCTTTGCTTGTTGGTTGTGGCCAATATATTATTGGTCCTTTTGGTCCTGAAAGCGATTTGCGCAAGTATGGAGTTTCTATAGTTGTAAGAGGCGGTAAAAATGCAAAAAAACGTGCAGCTGTCGCTGTAGCCCGTAAGCTTACAGTATTGTTGCATCGTTTATGGGTAAGCAATCAATCGTATAACCCATTTTATAAAAACGCTGCCCAAGTTGTAGCATAAATATGAATTTATTATGTAACCCATGACGTCCTGTCCAGGAGACTGCGGACTTTCCCTTGCACCGATTGGCTGCCGCTAATAAATAACGAGTGCGCCTAACAGATTGCAGCTCCTGCCGACGGATCTTAACATGCACCGAGATTTTGGCGAATCTCAAGAAAGAGTGCGAATGGAAGCGTGACGGTCTGGGTTAATACAAATAGGGTGTTCAAAACTCGCTCCAGCAAAAAGTCAATTCCTCCGACGTGGCTATTTGGGGGCCCATTCTCGGAACTGACTTTTACTTCCGCTGGCTTGTGTCGTAAAATTGGAATCAGAAACAGGCGATAGAATGTTGAATACTCTTTAAAAATTAAAATTTATGAATCAAAGTCTTGACTTGCCTTCTCATGGAAGGGA
>PIVQ01000448.1 GCA_003354055.1 Desulfobacteraceae bacterium
CCAAAACGCATTGATGTCAAACATGGGAATGGGTTTATTGGACAGGGTCTCTTTGACGGCAAAGCAGAGAATCAGATTCTTCAGCCGCTTCATTCCCATGGCAACCAATGCCTCGGAAATGGTATGGATACTTTGGCGAAACCCGAAAAAAGCAGAGTTAACAACCCCGAGCAACTGGGCGGTCAACGCCGGATTTGTGGAGATCAGCCGTGTTAAGGTTTCAATTTCCGCATCATCGCTCAGGGTATATTGAATCAGACGCATGACCTGGCGGTCAGGCATGGGCAGATTTTCCGGCCTGATCTCTTTATAAAATGCCGGTGCCGTCATAAGAGCAATATATCTGATAATTTATTCTGTGTATTGTGCATCCATAGGTCTCCAATGATGGGATTAAAATACTACTTTAAAAGAAATTACCGGCTTTCGTCAAGCCGGTCTGGTTGTGCTCCGGGCTTGGTTCAGGATTTAGGGATAACCCGGCGGCATTACCGGTGGGGTATTTTATTGATTCTGGAATCACTTTACAGGTCTTGAAAAGATTGATAATAATTGGCCAATTCAGTTCTGGGCGGGCATCAATCAAATTCATATGATCTCCGATTCTATTCAATAATCTGTTAGAAAAGGCAAATACTGATGCAGTTTGAAAAATACAGAGTCATAAAAGACTATAAATCACCATATCCGGATTCAATTTCCTTTCAAAAAGGGGAAGAGATAACGATAGGGAATGAATTCAATGATGATCCTGATTGGGAGGATTGGCTTTGGTGCGAAGGCGAGAATAACAACAAGGCCTGGACCCCCAAGCAATTCATCGTCAAGCAAGGGGAAAAAGAAATACTCAATACGGATTATGATGCTAAGGAGCTGAGTATTCAAACTGGAGAAGTATTGACCGTTTTAAAAATAGTAAATGGCTTTGGATTTTGTGAAAACTCGAAAAGCGAGACTGGTTGGGCTCCGATAAAGTATTTATCAATTGTCTCAAATAAATAAAAATTTCAAATATCACATGATATTCAGTGGCTCATAATTTTCTAATGGTATTCTGATCCGTTGGTAACTTGTTCAGTGCAAAGTATGGAGGATTCTATGAATGAAAAAAGTGGCTGGCAACTGTGCGGAGATGGTCCCGAAGCTTATGAAAGATATATTGTTCCAGCTTTCAGCGGTGTCTGGGCGCAGGATATTGTAGACAGGGCAAATTTACAAATGGGGGACAGGATTCTTGATGTTGGATGCGGGACGGGTATTGTTTCCCGATATGCCTATAAATCTTTGGGTGATTCCGGTCACATTACCGGTGTGGATGTAAACGAGACAGTGATAAACAAGGCTGCCGAAATATGTCCGCCAAACGTCACTCCGATTAAATGGAAGCAATGCAATGCAGAGGCAATGCCATTTCCTGATGCCGGGTTTGACGTTATATTATGCCAGCAAGGCTTGCAATATTTTACTGACCGCTCTCTTGCACTTAAAGAAATCAATCGTCTGCTTGTACCTGAAGGCCGCCTTGTTTTTAGTGTTTGGCGCTCATTAAAATACTTTCCATTTTATTTGGCATTACACGGAGCACTTGAGCAGTATGTGAGTAAAGAAGCCGCTTTGATACTCGCATCCGCATTTTCACTGGGGGATTCTAACAAGTTGAGGGGATTATTTGAATCTGCAGGGTTTGAAAATATTGATAGTTGCCTAGTTATCAAGCAAATGCGATACCCATCGCCGGAGGATTTCTTGATTGGTGGTTTTGCAGCATCACCGTTTGCCAATGAAATTTTAGCATTATCAAAATCAAAACGTGAGGAGATGTTTCTAACGATTCAAAAATCCATATCAGATTATATTGATGATCATGGCCTTGCAGCTCCAATGGAATGCTATGTTGTCTCAGCTACAAAATAAATGTTACAACTTTTTCAAGACGGATCGATTTGAAAACAGATTATGCCGAACGAATAATTGGTGCGGGCGCATAAAGCCGTTCCGCACAGTTTAATATTACAACGTAAGGATCGGCTCCAAAATTACTTGATCTTTTATTTTCAAAATACCCAGTCTTTTAAGGGGTTTTGGAAATAATTTAGATCAAGTTATTTTGTAACGATTCCTAAGGGGCCAGATTATGGTGGTAAAAAAAAGGATTGCATTGGTTGCTCATGATCAAAGAAAAGAGGATCTGATATCCTGGGCGAAAAGTAATTGTGACACCCTGAAGCATCATGAGCTTTTTGCCACCGGGACCACAGGCAGCCTTTTAAAGGATACGCTGGGCTTTGACATCACCTGTCTTAAAAGCGGTCCTCTTGGCGGGGATCAACAACTGGGAGCCATGATTGCAAATACCGAACTTGATATTGTTATTTTCTTCTGGGATCCGATGTCAGCCCAGCCCCATGATGTAGATGTGAAAGCCCTTTTAAGGATGTCTGTGCTTTATAATATTCCAACAGCGTGCAATCGATCCACTGCGGATTTTATGATTTCAAGCCGGCATTTTGACAGAAAGTATGAACCGGTTTTAAAAGACTATGGTGTCCATGTGAAACGGTTTGAAAAATAGATCAGCGCGGCTTTTAAAAAATGATCACTTCTGAATATCACTCCACCGTTGTTCTGCCGAAGAGCGAAAAGCCCTATCCTTCGATCCTGGCGTTTTTATCAACACGGTTTCCCCGCATTGAAACAAAGGTCTGGGAAGCCAGGATTAAGTCAGGAAAAGTGCTGACGGAAAAAGGGGAGCCCATTTCCCTTTCCACGACCTACGAACCTTTGAAAAAACTGCTTTATTTCCGGGAGGTGGAAAAGGAACCGATCATTCCTTTTACCGAAAAAATTGTCTTCTGCAATGAAGAACTCTTAGTGGCCTGTAAACCTCATTTTCTTCCCGTGATTCCGGGGGGACCCCATGTGAACGAATGCCTGCTTCACCGCCTGAAAAAAAGAACCGGAAACAAAGCGCTTTCACCCATCAACAGGATTGACCGGGAGACTGCGGGACTTGTTCTGTTTTCAATGAACAAAAAGACCCGGGGGCGCTACCAGGAAATGTTCATGAAAGGCGAGGTCAAAAAAACCTATGATGCAGTGACAAACTATCCTTGCCACCAGGAAAAAAAATCATGGCTCGTTGAAAACAGGATTGTCAAAGGGGACCCATGGTTCAGAATGAAAATAGCACAAGGCAAACCCAATGCCATCTCAAAAATATCCCTTGTAAGGTCAAGGGAAAATAGAGCGCTGTTTCAATTATGCCCTGTAACCGGCAAAAAGCATCAGCTGCGGCTGCACCTTAGCGGACTTGGCTTTCCTATCCTCAACGACCGGTATTATCCTGAACTTCTACCAGAGGAAGAAAGAAAGTTTAAAGATCCGCTTCAGCTTCTTGCCAGAAAAATTCAATTCCGGGATCCAGTGTCGGCAATACCTGTGACCTATGAATCTGAACGTCGATTGTTTCTTGATTAGTGAAACTAATGTGATTTTTTATTTAAAATAGTACTGAAGGGTGAAAAAAAATGTATCCATCACAGGTTCCACAATGGTTTTATCACTTCTGGTGCCCTGGGTCGCATTGATCTCGGTATCTTCGTACCAAGTCTGTTCATACCCTAATTTAACCGTAACCCGGGGGGTGATATCGCAGGCCAGGCCAACACCCAAAGTACCGCCTAAAAGATATTCGCTTGAATCATAGGTCGTTGATGTGGGCGAGGATTTGACGAAATCAAAATCACCGTATACCAGGCCGACCTTGGCAAACACGGATAATTTTTTATAAAGGTAGAACCCGGGCATCAGATCCAGGCTGAATGCATGATTCAAGGTATTGGTAAATTGGCTGGAACCGGCTGACAATTCAAATTCATCATCAAATACACTCACACCCATCTGCCCACTGAGATAATACTTCTCCCAGGGCAGGGTATAGCCTACAAACAGGCTGCCGCTGTTTGAATCATAGTTATTATCAAAGTTGGACTCTTCTGTAATCACACCGCTGGTCCGGCGGGTGAAATCCGTCTCCATATCAATGTCATGGTATCCGTACCCGATTCCCATATAGGCTTTGCCCCGTGATAGAGCGCTTTCACCGGCAGTTGCAGGGCCTGCTGTTGCAATAATGCTAAATAGAATGAGTGTAAAAATCCCGGGACAGATGATCCTCTTTTGTAATTTCATGGATTCCTCCTTGGAGTGTCTGCACAAATTTTGTTCGAATATAAAATGACGTGTGTCTAAATGGGTAGACCAGACGATAATATGAGTCAAGAAAAAAATCAGTGCATTTTATTAAAAGGAACCTTTGGAACAATCTCTTGACTTTCGAGTTAAGTTGTCTTAACACTATCGGTATGAATGACTCATACCATGATATGGCCACCCGGATATTTCGGTTTGTCAACAAGATCATTTTTTTGGAGAAAAAGAAGATCTTTACCCATGAGGGGGTGAAGCTCTTTCCGTCTGAGATCCATCTCATGCTCTGGCTTGAGAAGGGGGAAACTGGCAATGCCACCCGGATTGCTCAAGCCTTGGGTATTTCAAAAAGTGCCGTGTCCCAGACCCTGTCCCGGCTTACGAAAAAGAATATCCTGATCAAAGAAAAAGATACCTTTAATAAAAATGAACTTTTGCTTTCGTTTACAGGGTTTGGCAGCCAGGCCCTGAACCGGTACAAGCAGACGCTTTTATCCAATATGGCAGGCCATGGTCAGTATCTTGAGTCCCTTTCCGATGATGAGAAGAAAGTGATTAAGCAGTTTATGACCCACATGGAAAATGTGATTGAAACCCTGGAGTAGCTGGGGTAATTCTCTGAAATAAAATTTTTTGTTTTCAGAGTTAAGTATCTTAATACGAAATGGGTAAGGATTGGCTCCAAAATTACTTGATCTTTTGTTTTCAAAATACCCAGTCTTTTAAGGGGTTTTGGAAATAATTTAGATCAAGTTATTTTGTAACGATTCCTAATTTATATTTTTACACAGGAGGAAACCTCATGGGAAACCGAATTATGCTTGGGCTGTGGCGCTATGTCATTAATCTGCCGCAGGTTTTGGCCGATGTCCAGATGAAAAAGACGGCAAAGAGATTTGAGAAGCGGTATGGAAAGATGCCTGACGAGGTTCGAAAAATTCATCATTTTGTTGTTAAAAACCTGGCAACAACTGGAAACCCCTTAGGCAGCAGATTTATCTCGGAGGAACTGGACATGGCAGAGGCACAGGTGGTCAAAGCCCTGGATTTCCTGGAGAAGAAACTGACCTATCTGTACAGAAATCAAGCCTGCGAGGTGACATGGGCCTATCCGGTTACCGTGGATAAAACCCCCCACAATATTGAATTCAGTACCGGGGAATCCCTGTATGCAGCCTGAGCGGCTGACGCATTTGCCGCTCCCTTCGTGCAAGGGAAATTACGGGGCCGGGATCTTAGTGTCCGGGTCCGGACCGAATGTGCTTTCAGTCATCGGCCCATGACATTGGAGATAGACAGCGATCTTAATTACAAAACAGAGGAGGATTGCCGGCCTGTGATTTTTGTACCGGATGTGGATCTGTTTAAGCTTGAGGATGACAGCATTATTGAGTCCTTTTGAACCCAATGTGTTTTCTTCTGGTCAGAAGAAGAGGCAAGGGCATATCGCAGACAGACCCACAGGATCCGGGGTGTCTATCTTACGGCAGATCAGATGGTAGAGGGAACCCGATTGATTCAGACCGCGATTTTCGGATTTGACAAAGGGTGAGTTTCGATAGAGGAGGAGTTATTCAAACCCCTTATCGCCTTCAGGACCGGGCGGGGGGAGTGGCTTGATAACGGACGGGGCAGGTTTCCGGCTTGCCGGGGGCTGTTCAGAAGGTTTTACCGGTGTTTTTTTCTTGGTGGCCTCAGGTGAGATGACCGGAGTTATTTCCACCACAGGTGGGGGAAGTTTCTGAGCGGGTGGCTCCTTGGGTGCAGGCTTCAGGACTTCAGGCGCAGGTTCGGTATTTGGTACCGGTGAGTCCGGCTTTGAAGACTCTGTCGGTTTGTCCTCTTGAGGCAGAAGCTCGGGTGCTTCCTGAACGATCATCACTTCTGTTTCAGGTTCCGGAACAGAGACGGGGGTGGACTTATGAAAAAATACCCAGGCTGCCAGGGC
>PIVQ01000449.1 GCA_003354055.1 Desulfobacteraceae bacterium
CCCATGTCCTTGGCAGCTTCAGCAGCACGGATGACATTGGGAGAATTGCCTGAAGTGGAAATGCCGATGGCCATATCCCCCTTTTTTCCCAGGGCCTGGACCTGTTTTAAGAAAATATCATCAAAGGAGTAATCATTACCGATACTTGTGATGATGGAGGTGTCGCAGGTCAGGGCAATGGCTGCCAGGGGCGGACGTTCCATCTGGAAACGGTTGACAAATTCCGCTGCAATGTGCTGGCAGTCGGCAGCAGACCCGCCGTTGCCGAACAGGAGAATCTTTTGGCCTGCCTTAAGGGTATCGGCCATATTCTGTGCGCAATCCATGATCAGGGATTCATGGGTGTCGATAAATAATTGTTTGGCCTTTATACTGTCTTCAAGGGATTGGCGGATTATTGCCTTCATATGGTTTCCTAAGGGTTTGTTTTGTAGGTCTTCTTTTTTTTATGCCGACTTGATGGTTTTGTCCTGGTTCATGGCTTTGGTCTGCTCATAGATCTCCTGGATTTCTTCCAAATTTTGGCTGAACAGGGCGTTGTCCGGATCAAGATCCAGGGCTTTTTTGGCAAAGGAAAGGGCAATGCTCAGGTTCTTTTTTCTCAGGGCCATGGCCCGGGCATAGCCGTACAGGGCTATGGCATCGTTGGGGCTCCGTTTGACAGCCATATTAAACTGGGTCCCGGCTTCCTCAAGATCATTTTTGTCCAGAAGGATCTGTCCCTTGAGCCTGAAGGCGGTTCCTGATGCAGGATTCAGACGGATGGCCGTATCCAGGTAAGGCATGGCCTGTTCAAATTGTTCCTGTTTGAACAATAGATGGCCAAGCAGCAATTCGATTTCAAAGATTGCAGGATTGATGGCATGGGCCTTTTTCAGGTAGAGGATGGCCTTGTCTTCCTTGTCCTTGATTCTGTGGATCAGCCCGATATTGTATATCACCATGACCTCTTCAGGGCTGATGGCCGAGGCCTGCTCAAAACAGTCCAGAGCCTTGTCCAGCTGGTCCATGATACCGTAGCTCACCCCAAGACTGTTGATGAGATTGATGTTTTTAGGGTCAATGGCCAGGCCCTTTTCATATTCGGCAATGGCCTCTTCGTGCCTGCCCAGGGCAAAGAGTCGGTCACCACTGATATTCAACGACACCGCATCAAAGACGATCATGTGGTTGGGTCCGAAAAATGCAGCATGATCAAAGGCCTTGAGGGCATTTCCAAGGATCTGGTTTTGCTCAAATTCATGGAAGGGATAGGCAGCAATTCCCATGAGCAGGTCGGAACTGAGCCGCCCGGATATTTTTTCCTTGAGCAGGGTCAGCAGGCGGGTGCCGTCCTTTTCATCATCATAATCCCAGAACACCAGGACAAAGGCAGTATCATCCAGGCTTTCCCAGATGCCCCGTTCCTTATCCAGAACAGAATGAAAGCAGGCTTCAAAAATATCATGGGCTGTTTCCCTGGTCTCTTCAGAGGCCTCCTGATCAATCTGAATCACGGCGCAGATGAACGTATCACCGGGAATCTTTGTGTCGGCCAGTCGTTTTTCAAAGGCGGTAAACCGGACACTGGGATCATGGAGCAGGTCTGAAAAATAAGTATCAGGCGGGTGAATTTCCTGATCTTCGGCCCCTTTGGAACCGTCGGACCCGCTGGAGCCGGTTTTTAAAAAATGAATTTCCTTGGCAGTGAATTTTTGTGTCATTTTTTATTCAATTAGGGTGGTTAGGGTTTGTGTAAGGAGCTCTTCCTGTCCTGTCTGGATGGTTCTGGGATCTATAATATACCGGTCATCCTCGATACGGCCGATGACCGGCGGGCTTGCTGCACGCAGCCCTTTTTCGAGGGCCGATACTGATATGGTTTTGGGCTGGATCGTCACACAGCGGGTGGGCAGTTTCAGGTCGGGATAGGAGCCGCCGCCCGGTCTGGATTCCATGTCTGCCAGGGCCAAATCCGCATTCTTGCCGATTGCCTTTGTAAGTGCCTCAAACAGGGTGTCGGCCTTTTGGGCAACCGTCTCATAGGACATGGTCAGCATTCTTAAGGTGGGAATCTTTTTGACCGCCTCTTTTTCATCCCTGTACAGCTTGAGGGTGGATTCCAGGGCAGCCAGGGTCAGCTTGTCTATGCGCAGAGCCCGGGTCAGGGGATTGGCCTTTATCCGGTCAATGGTCTCTTTTTTGCCCACAATGATGCCGGCCTGGGGACCGCCAAGCAGCTTGTCTCCGCTGAAGGTGACCACATCCGCGCCGGTTGCAACCCGGTCCGATACCAGGGGTTCTGCCGGCATGCCGTAAGGCCCGAAATCAATGAGGGTACCGCTGCCGAGATCTTCCATCACCGGGATGTTTTTTTCTTTTCCCAGGGCCGCCATATCCTTGAGGCTCACACTGGCCGTAAACCCTTCGATTTTGTAATTGCTGGTATGAACTTTGAGAAAGAGGCCGGTGTTTTCATTTACTGCCCCTTCATAGTCCCGCAGATGTGTACGGTTGGTGGTGCCCACCTCTTTAAGGCTGCACCCGCTTTTGGTCATCACATCCGGTACCCGGAAGGACCCGCCTATTTCCACAAGTTCTCCCCGGGATACCACAACTTGGGTTCCCTGGGCAATGGTGTTCAGGGCCAGAAGCACGGCGCCGGCATTGTTGTTCACGGCAAGGGCCGCTTCCGCGCCGGTAAGTTCGCAGATCAACGCTTCAATGGCAGCATACCGGATACCCCGTTTGCCCGTATTAACATTCAGCTCCAGATTGGAATAGGAGGCTGATACTTTCTGGATGTTGTCCAGGGCATCCTGGCAGAGCAGGGCACGGCCCAGGTTGGTGTGAAGCACAACTCCAGTGGCATTGATCAGGGGAATCAACCGGTTTTTCATTATTTCCCCGGCCAGGATTGCAGCCTGGTCAAGGATCGCTGCATCGCCTGTTTCCGGAGTCTTATCTGCCAGAATCTCTTTGCGGACCCGGTCAACCGTGGTTCTCAATGCATCAAGAATCACCTTTCTCGGCATGTCGGAAAACCGGTCCTCATCCTGAGCCGTCAGGAGCAGATGGTCTACTGCCGGCAGAGTTTTTAAAAGCGTTTGTTTATCCGCCGGCTGTCTCGTCGGCTGTTGCGCTGGCTTTTTGGTCGGCTTTTTAGTCATTGGCTGTTCCGTTGGCTGTTTCGTCGGTTGTTCCGTTGCTGGTGGGCATTTCGTTTTGTGTTAGGGCGCCAAGGGGCAGGGCATCAATGAGTTCCGGCAGGTCCTTAACATCAAGGTCCAGCCGTTTGAGGACATCTGCCATGTTCCGTGTCTCCAGCTTTTCAATATCAAAACCGGTGAAAAATTTCTCCATCAGCAGATCGGCCAGATAGACAATGTCGACCAGTTCCCGGTTATCGTCAGAAGCTTCAGGATTATGATGATGGCGGACCACCTGGGTCAGGGCATCTGAAAACTGCCATTTTCCTGCCAGAATTGATCCGGCCTGGCAATGGGTAATCCCCAGCATCTTTCTTTCCGAGCGGATAAAACTGTCTTTGTTTTTACTCAGGTTTCTGAACAATAAAGGGGCACTGTCTGCAATATACTGGTCCAGGACCACCTTGCCTATATCGTGGAGAAGTCCGGCCGTATAGGCCTGTTTTACATCAACTTTACCCGTTTTTTGCGCCAGATACTCGGCCGCATGCCCCACGCCAACGGCATGGAAAAACAAGCCGCCCTTGCACAGGGAATATCCGGATGTCCCGGCCTGATCATAATAGGCGTTCACCGCAGCGGTGATCACTGTTTTGACCAGCATGTCTTTTCCCAGAAGCAATACTGCATCCTTAAGAGTGTCGATGCGGAGGGTACCTGAAAATAATGCGGAATTGCAGAGTTTGAGAGTCTGTGCGCTGAGCACCTGGTCCTGGGCAAGCTCATCCGTGATATCGGTGATGCTGTGCCGGCTTTCCTGGAACATTCGCAGAATTTTCAGGGCAGTCTGGGGAATGGGTTTTAAGGTTTCAATGGTCCGGGTAATTTCTTCTTCTGTTGGCGGATCAAAGGTGGCTGTCGGGGTGATGCGCTGTTCCCAGGCCGGTTTGATCTTAGTTTTTCCGGTTTCAAGATTCAGTTCAAGTGTGCAGGAGAAAAATCCCCCTGTTTCTGATTTGATCACCTCTATGCCTGTTTTTTTGAAAATGGATTGGGCAATATCAGCCGTCCGGCCACCGATATCCAGTCCGATATCCTGCTGGGATACCGGGCCCACAAGAGCACCTCCAGCAATGGATGCCTTCAGGTTTTCCGGGGTGCATCCGAGATCTGTCAATTGTTTTATCAGCATGGGGATGCCTGTGGATGCATATTTTTCAGGCATATCCGTGCCCGAAGATCCGGCAGGTTCCGGTAAGAGTATATGGATCATGCCGCCGGCTTTGCGTTTGGCATCGTAAAGGGCCACACCCAGACAGGTACCTAAATAGGCCTGCAGCACCAGGGGGGATTGTGCGAGTGCTTTGAACTGACCCGCGGCAATATGTTCATTTAATATATGGTTCATCTATTTTTATAGCTTTATTGTCTATAGTGTAGCGTTTCTAAAGTAAAATAGTACTATAACGGTTACCTGAAAGAATTTCCGATTGAAGGTCATGATAGGCCTAATACCAATCGTTTCAATCGGAAAACATTTGTGCCAAATGCTATAAGTATCATTTTTTCTTAAAAGGTTTCAAGCCTTATCTTTTCGGGGTTTTTCAAAAAAAACAGGGGGTGAGGCATCAAGGTTGAACGCTTGGATGCCGATGTCTATTCTATGGAAATTCTCAGGTAAACTATTGAGGTTAAGACATCGGGGAGCGACTCATGAAAATTTCAGAGAGTGTTGTTCAATTATCAGCACATCATGCCTTGGAAGAGGCGGATCTGCTTTCGCAGGAAGAGTCCCGTGAGACAGTTACTCGGCAGAATCGCTTTGGGGGGTGGAGCAGCTCCGGAGGACTTTCCGATAACGGAACCCCTACCATGTGGATGGACCGGGTGAGCCTTTCCCATCGTTCCCACCAGGACATTCAGTCCGAGTATACGGCCAGTCTGGAATCTCGTGCCAGTGTTACCTCTGCCGCAGGTGATTCCACAACGGAATTTGCGCAGAATGAGCTGGTGGAGCATCTTGTGGGGGCGGTCATGGACCGGGAGGTTACGATAAGAACCCTTCGAGACGGGGATGATATCCGGTCCGGCAATGATATTTCAGCCGGTCTTGAACCTATAAGGGCGGTTCAGACCCAGTCCACTGAAAGTCTGGTAACTCTGAATAAGACCCAGGTGCATTTTGAACAGGAACAGATGGGTTTTTCTTCCGAGGGACAGGTGCGTACCGAGGATGGCAGACTTATTGACTTTTCTCTGGATATGGCCTTGGACCGGGCCTATTTGTCCAGAACCCAGGAAGAAACCCTGATCCACACCTGGCAGCAGGAGGTGAATCTTATCGATCCTCTGGTCATCAGCCTGGACGGCGGTATTCCAAAGCTTACAGACACTAAGTTCGAGTTTGATCTGGACAATGACGGCACTACGGAAGAGATTTCTTTTGTAGCTAAGGGAAGCGGGTTCTTAAGCTTTGACCGCAACAATGACGGGGTCATAAACAACGGGTCTGAACTCTTCGGTCCGGGCACCGGAAACGGATTTGAAGAACTGGCCGGGTTTGATCAGGACGGCAACGGATGGATCGATGAAAATGATGAGGTCTTTTCCCAACTCAACGTCTGGACCCGGGATGACCAGGGAAACGACCAGTTGGTCTCCCTGAAGGATGCCGGTGTTGGCGCCATCTACCTGGACAATGCTCAGGCCGAGTTTAACTATACCACCATGGACAACGAACTCCAGGGACAGTTGCGGCGGTCCGGTGTCTTTTTATTTGAAAATGGGAATGTTGGGGCGATCCAGCAGATCGATCTGGCGGCAAGGGTTCCTGAAGAGGAGATCGCTGAGGTTGAGATGTCTATTCCTGAACCGTTTGATCCCCAATCCTTATTTGCGCCGGCTATGAACATGACCCTTCAACCGGAAGAGGAAGTTGCGGAAAATCCCCTGAAGATGCTCATGGATCAGATCAAGGCCCTTCGGGAAGAAATCCAGCAGATTCTTGGGAATAGAACGGGCAGGGGTAA
>PIVQ01000450.1 GCA_003354055.1 Desulfobacteraceae bacterium
TTGACCACCATGCCGGGCATGGGAGCCCGGGCGATGTTGCTTCCTGTACCGGCCGCCTGTGCCGCCTGTTCCACAGGGTCTACTATGTTCAGGGTAAATGTTCTGCCAAATGCCCGGATATAGACGCTTGACCCTTTTGTTGCCAAGTGCAGGTCTGCCTGTTGATCCCCCAATTGAATCCTGTGAAGGTGTTTTCCCTTAATGGTCAGCGCCGCAGGTTGGCGCAGGGATTCATCAACCTGAAAGTGTTGTTCGCAGGATTGGCCTGAAATGGTTATTGAATAGTGTTTATCCAGCAAATCAATTCGCCGTTGCATATCAATTCCTCCAATTTCCCAAAAAAGCATAGGGCTCCGGCACATGGAAGGCCGGATTGATAAATTCCCTGCTGCTCAATGCAGTTGCCGCCAGGAGCATGTTGCCTTCTTCTTTGCTCAGTGCTTTCGGTTTGAGGTCCTTTTCATATTGCGGAATAAAACCTGTATGAATTTTGGCAGCGGTATAGGCAGGATGGGATAGAATCCGTTTCAGGTAATCAACGTTGGTTGTCACACCCAAAACCAGGGTGTTATCCAGGGCCTTCGCCCCCTGTTCAATGGCTTCGGTTCTATCTTTTCCAAGGACGATCAGTTTGGCCAGCATGGGATCAAAGGCTGAAGAGACCGTCATCCCCTCGGTAAATCCGTTTTCAACCCGGACGGTTTCTTGCCTTGGCATCTGGTACGCCAGCAATGTCCCTGTGGCCGGGAGAAAGTCATTTTCCGGGTCTTCCGCGTAAAGACGAAGTTCGATTGCATGCCCCTTCACATCAACCTGTTTCTGGTTTATGGGAAGAGATTCTCCCCTGGCTATGCGAATTTGCAACTCCACAAGATCTGTATTGGTTACCATTTCCGTAACCGGGTGTTCCACCTGAAGCCGGGTGTTCATTTCCAAAAAATAGAACTCGCCATCAGGGGCTAAAATAAACTCAACGGTACCGGCATTATGGTAGTCTGCCATGCGGGCGATTTTCACTGCTGTGGCGCAAATGCGCTGGCGAAGTTCCGGTGCCAGTGCCGGAGCAGGGCTTTCCTCGATGATTTTTTGAAACCTGCGCTGAATGGAACACTCCCTTTCACCTAAGTGCACGACATTGCCGTGATGGTCAGCCAGCACCTGAACCTCAATATGGCGCGGATTTTCCACATATTGTTCAGCATAAACCTCGTCGTTTCCAAAGGCACGCTTTGCCTCTTCTTTGGCCAGTTGGACCGCATCTTTCAAATCATTCAGATCCCGGACAATTTGCATGCCTTTGCCCCCGCCGCCGGATGCTGCTTTAATCAACAGAGGAGGGCCGATTTTTCGAGCAGATTCAAGAAAGTCTTTATCCGTGGTCTTATGGATCACCGAGGGAAGCAGCGGTATGTCGTTTTTAATGCAAAAAGCCCGGGCAGCCACTTTATTTCCCATTAATTCAATGGTTTCCGGGCGGGGACCGATAAATGTTATCCCTTCCTGTGCAAGCCGTCTTGCAAATTCTGCATTTTCAGCCAGAAAACCAAAGCCCGGGTGGACTGCATCTGCGCAGGTTTGTTTGCAGATTTTGAGAATCTGTTCCACATCCAGATAAGCAGATACCGGGGGCGACCCATGGATTTCAATACTTTCGGATGCTTGATGGACTGCAGGAGAGTCCGCATCCACAGCATGGTATACCACCACACCGGGAATATCCATACGATTCAAAGTTCTTAAAATCCGGCAGGCGATCTCCCCCCGGTTTGGAATCAGTACTTTTGTGATGCAACTCATGGTATTTTCCCTTGTCCTTTGTTCCTGATGGTTTTGCTTATTTTTAGGTCCCCCGTATCCCGGGCAAGGGAGGCTCCTGTACGCCACCAGCAAATGCCTGGGCCATGGCAAGCCATTTTCCTGCATTTTTCCCCTGGTATTTGAGTCGGGTATCTTCAAGGTTTCTCCTTTGGGTAACGACCAAGCAGAACTCTTCCGCATTGCCCCGGACCCATTCTTCAGAATCGGTTTTTCCCCATTTCCACAGTTCTCCGGATGGTCCTGTCAATTTCACTCTCAGGTTGATATCGGGCACCGGATGGTTCCGAATGATGAAACTCCAGGCAAAAGTCGCCACCCCCATATGCGCCACATGTTTCAGTCTGGCATTGTTTTTTCGTTTTATACCCAGGGTATCAAAGATATCCTGGGTATGGCTCCAGGTCTCCATCAGGCGCGCCGTGGCAAAGGACAGGGCGCCCATATCAGGGCCATACCATGAGATGCGATCTTTAGGGGACATCTTGCTTAACCTGTCAATCAGAGTTTTACGGATATGACGCCAGTGGTTCAGCATTTTTTTGGGGTTGTCGATACCCAGCAGGGAATTGGTGTAATGCCTGAGGCTTTTGTCTGATTGGATGATCTTAAGCACCCCTTTGGCACGGGGTTTGAACCTCTTGGGATCATCAATGGCTGTCAGGGCCTCATGATCAAAAAAAACAATGTGTGCGACCTGATCAAAGATTGTCCACTGATAGAAGGGTGTTCGCTTTTGCCATTGTTTTTCATCTAAGTTGAATACCAGATCGTCTAACTCTTGATATTGTTCTTCAAGATCTGTGCATATCTGTTTCATGTTCCGGCACCTTTCTCTTCATCAAAAATCTCTTACAGACCGGGCAACGATATTCTTTTTCAAAACCAGACCCTTTATTTGTAAAACCTGGGTTTGCGCGGGGATGATTTTTGACGCTTTTTAAATTTTAAGTTAGATTTTGAGGAGTATTCATTTATATGCCTTTTTTCCTTTATATTTTGATTGCATTGATAAAAAGATCAGACATTTCCTTTCCAATCTTCCTCAAATTATACTGCCGGTTAAACATAATCATTGGAATCATGATGTGATCCAAGGTCCCAAAAAGAAGATCCCGACAGATATTCAGATCTAAGTTTTTTTTGAACATATTTTCGGCCTGACCTCTTAGAATCTCATCCTTGATGAGTTCAAAAAAACTGTCGATTACTTTGCTGCTGTCGGATTCATGAAAATTCTTATTTGTCCGAAGCATGAGTACAAGAATGGTCGAATACCCTTTTTCATTGGAATAAAAGTCAAAAATACTTGAAATCATATTTTTGATACACATCTCAGGAGATTTTCCGCTCAGATTATCATAAAGACCGTTCAGTTTTTCAGAAGGAATATTTATGAGCAAATTTTCCTTATTGCCAAAGTATTCATACACAGTTCCTTCCGCCACGTTTGATTTTTTGGCAATCTCCAGCATGCTGGTTCCGTTGAATCCTTTTTGAGCAAAAAGGGCGATGGCTGAATTAATAATTTTTATTCTTTTTTCAGCTTTTTTATCTTGAATAATATCCTTGGGTTGAATCGGCTGGATCGCCTGCATGACTGCATCATAAATCTTTTCCCATTGCACCAGCGGAGTGGTTGAATTTTTCAGTGTCCAGTTTATTGCGATATGATCCACCGTTCCCAAAATAATATCCCTCAGCATCATGGGTGAGGATAATTCCCGGAATGAGCCATCCAGCATTCCTTCCTGAATGATATCGGTAAAGAAAGCCGCATATTGTTTTAAAGATGAATAGGCTGTTGATTTATAAAACCTGGGATATGATCTTGCCTCCAGTACTATTTTAATTTCATTTTTGTTGCCTGAATATGATTTGCAGTGGAACCAGATGGCTTTTCGGAGTTTGTTTTCAGCCCCTTGTATTCCTTGGAGGTGTTCTGCCAACCCTTCACAACTCTTGATTAAAAAATCTTCAATAATCTTAAAAAGGAGATCTTCCTTGTTTTTATAATACAGATAGATACCGGAACTTGTAAAACCTGCTCCTTTGGCTATTTCAGAAATCGTTGCCTGGGCAAAGCCTTTTGCTGAAAATACTTTTGTGGCGGATTCAATTATTTTGTGCTTCTTTTTTTTAGACATGTTCACTATTACGATTTTAAAGAATTATCCTCAAAAATAATTTTATTTATGAGTTGTATACTATTTCTTTGAAAAAACAAAATCAATAAAAATTAAAAGTTTTTATAAGATACTGTTATTTAACTTTTTTTAAAAGAAAAAAGGTTTTTGGGGAAACGAAATTTGAAATTTTACCACGAATGAGTTCACCCGAAATACATATA
Source organism: Desulfobacteraceae bacterium (assembly GCA_003354055.1). Next base: position 4,166 of record PIVQ01000450.1, read on the forward strand.
ACATTAAAGCGAAGTGCCAGGTTTTCATTAAGGCCTGAGGAGGGGAGAAGAATGTGTGGTTTTGAAATTACTCCTTGTTTTTATTCTAAATCTTATGAGTTCGGCTACAGAATTATAGAATTTATAAAATACATTAAAATGAGGAATATTCATATCGCTGGGAAAAATCTATCATGGCCGTCTGGTTACAACGCTGACGGCAATGGTAGATAATATATTGACTCTTGATTTTTAGAACATCCAGGTCAGGCCGACACCGCCGAAGATGGCGGTTGAATCATAAAAACCGATATTGGCATCCTCCTTGGTAAATCCCGTATACAGGTTAACCATAAAATCATCATAGCCGAACGGGGCCATATAGCCTGCACCGATAATGGCATCATAGGTCCATTCTTTCCTTGTTTGATTGAATACGGGATTGTTTTCATCGTATTCTGCATGGCTAAGGGACAGGGTGGTGAAAAAATGATATTGCGCAACTGAGGTGGTCAAAGAGATATGGCCGCCGATCCTGTCAAAGCTGTTGGCATCGCCGTCTGCATCTGCCCGTGTATAAATGAGTCCGGGCTGGATCATGGTGTTTTCGCTAATGTCTATGGCGTAAAGCGCCTCGATCTGGTGAAAATTCCCCGAACGCTTCAGGGATTGAAGATCCTGGGTCGTAAGGGTGGAACCGGCCTGTTGTGACAGGTAAAGGCCTGTCTGGTCATTGTCGATATCCTGGCTGCCGAATCCGTATTTCAGGGAAAAAGGACTGCCGAGGATAGATTCTGCCGCCACCCTGAAGGCCTGGGAGTCCCGGTCGGTTTCCGTCCTGTCGGACCCCAGCAGATAGGGATCCGTCCATACCTCATCATCCAGTCCGGGAATTTGGGGAATGTATGCCGCACTTAAGACGGTTCCGTCGGACAGTTTCTGGGCAATCCCCAGTTCCACAAGAAAGGTGCCTTCAATGATGTTTTCCTCCGGTGTTCCGGCAAAGAACTGTGTGGTCCCGTTTTCCAGGGTATACCCCATATTCCATAGGATCATTGGAAAAAATTTGGTTTCGGATTCAGCTTCCTGATCCAGAGAATCAATCCGTTTATTGTCGTCCCCCACTGTGGAAAGGGATTTTGAATACCCCACGCCTACCATGGGCTGGATGTAACCGCTGAAACCGGGTTGAAATGAATCATCCATCGGGTCTGCCAGTGGATTCTCCATATCATTTTTTGTCTCAGCTTCCGTCTGGGCCATGGCAAGGTCTATGCAAATTACCAATAAAAACGTGCCGACCAGGCCGAGCACAATTTTTTTGTAAAATGGTGTCATCATTTTCTCCAGAGTAAAATTATAAGTTCCGAATCATATAGCCCATCGTCTGTCTCAAAAATATGGATAAATGGTTTGTTTTTGTAACAGGATGTAATGGGTGGATTGGGACGGGCCTAATAACTTTTTTGACAATAAATTCCGGCTTTGATACACTCCGCCAAAATTTACCCGAATGTAATGCATATGAAGATAAAATTATTTAGCGTCATACTGATCTGGACACTGGGGCTTGGTATGTCTTTTTTCTGGAATGTTCAGTCCACCCTGTCCCACAGGGAAAGACTGATCTTCCAATCCGCAAGAACCCTGTTTGAGCAGATGGTCATCACCAGACAGTGGAATTCTTCGTACAACGGGGTGTATGTCAGGGTCACGGATGGCATCCATCCAAATATCTACCTCAAAGATCCCCAACGAGATCTTCGCTTCGATGGGATTTTTTTAACAAAAATAAATCCTGCATATATGACCCGTCTGATTTCAGAACGAACAAATAAGAAGATGAGTATTCAATTCCATGTTACCGGTCTCAACCCGTTAAGGCCTGAGAATGGGTAATCCCCCCGAAAAAAAAGGGTTATCAAAAGTAGAATTTTCAAGTATGAAAAAATAAAGGAGATTCTACATGAAAAATTCACGTTACAGCGACAGCCAGATTTTAAGTATTTTG
>PIVQ01000451.1 GCA_003354055.1 Desulfobacteraceae bacterium
CCCATTTCTTTTGCTACTGGCGGAGAAGGAGAGATTCGAACTCTCGGTACAAGTTTCCCCATACACTCGCTTAGCAGGCGAGCACCTTCAGCCAGCTCGGTCACTTCTCCATTTTGTTTTGGCGGAGGAGGTAGGATTCGAACCCACGGTCCCGTGAAGGACAACGGTTTTCAAGACCGCCACTTTCGGCCACTCAGTCACTCCTCCGCAATTGAACCAGCGCACTATATCATCTGAATTCTGTCAGGTCAAGGGGTAAGAAGCGAGAAAAGCGAGAGAAGCTGGAAAAGCGAGAAGAGCATTAGAGATGGTATGTATAAATGGTGCGCACAGCGCGTCCACAAGCTGCTCTCGCTGTTCTCGCTTTTAACTGTTCTCGCTGCTTTCATACGGGCAAATGCCCGGCTGAAAGTTTAATTCATTGACATGCAAACCAGTTGAGCTATATTAAAAGGTTTTAGGCCAATGATATTAACAGGAGATGATAATGAAACAGAAAATTAGGTTTGAAAAGAACATAAAGGACGGCATCCTCACCATAATGGAGTCCAGCGAGGTCGATCCCGGTGTGGTTCAGCCCCTGCTTGAAGAGGAGTATAGTCTGGAAGAGATGGCTCAGGCCTCTAAAGACGGTGTCGAGGCATTTATTTCCCTGATGCGCCGGAGAAGTTTTTTTCCAGCCAGAGATCTGTCGGAAAAACTGTTTGACACTACCAAAGAATTTTTTACGGATGCTGACGCTGTAAAGCTGATTATTGATTATAACGATATCGAGGCATTTCCCGGAGAAGACGATTTCCGTCTGGAAGATGAGGATGTGGAATTGGATGCCATTCTGGAAGAGGATGGGGATACCAAGGAAGATGAGATGAAGGAAATCGATACCGAAGCCGATACCGATACCCCGAAGTTCACCCCTGAAGACACTTCTGAACACGAGAATTAAATTTTTATGAAAACAAAAATCAGAGATATGGTGCTTCACGCTTTAAAAAAAGCGTTTGAAGACGGATTGCTGCCTTCTGACCAGGTGCCTGAAATGGAGATCGAGACCCCCAAGCATGACGGGCAGGGGGATTTTTCAACCAACGTTGCCATGGTATCTGCCCGGCATCAGAAAATGGCTCCGAGAAAAATTGCAGAAACCATTGTGAATTCAATGCCGCCGGCGGAATCGGGCGGTCTGGTTGAGAAGGTTGAGATCGCAGGGCCCGGGTTTATCAATTTCTTTTTGTCTGCCAAGGCATGGCACCCTGTGATCGATCAGATCCTGACCGAGGATACGCAATTCGGAGCCTCTGATATGGGGCAGGGGGAGCGGGTTCAGGTGGAGTTTGTCTCTGCCAATCCCACAGGGCCGCTTCATGTCGGTCATGGCCGGGGCGCTGCTGTCGGAGATTCGGTAGGCAATATCCTCTCATTTGCCGGATTTGATGTTCAAAAGGAGTATTATATCAATGATTCCGGTCGTCAGATCCGCACTCTTGGTACCTCTGTCTGGCTGAGGTTGTGTGAGATGCAGGGCCGGGCAGTGGACTTTCCGGATGACTGCTACCAGGGAGATTATATAAAAGATCTGGCACAAAAGGTTCTGGATGATCGGGGTGACGCACTTTTAGATATGGAAGAGGCGGACGCCCTTCAGGTCTGTGCCAAATTTGCCGCGGCAAAGATCCTGACCGGTATCCGGTCTGACCTTGAAGGCTTTGGGGTGAATTTTGATAATTGGTTCAGCGAGCAGAGCCTTTATGATACCGGCAGGGTCCAGGCTGCCATAAAGGATTTTAAGGCCAAAGATCTGATTTATGAAGAAGACGGGGCGCTTTGGTTCAGAACCGAGGATTTCGGGGATGAAAAGAACAGGGTGGTTGTCCGGAACAACGGACTGACCACTTACTTTGCATCGGATATAGCCTATCACGATGAAAAATATGAAAGAGGCTTTGACCGGGTCATTGATGTCTGGGGTGCTGATCACCACGGATACATCAAACGTATTGATGCGGCAGTTGTGGCCACGGGCCGGAAAAGCGAGCAGTTTGATGTGATTCTTGTCCAGTTGGTAAATCTGCTTCGGGGCGGAAAACCGGTTCAGATGTCCACGAGGGCCGGAGAGTTTGTTACCCTCAAAGATATTGTGGATGAAGTGGGCCAGGATGCCGCCCGATTTATGTTTTTAAGCCGGAGCTATGATTCGGGCCTGGATTTTGATCTTGAACTGGCTAAACAGAAAAACTCTGACAACCCGGTGTACTATGTTCAGTATGTCCATGCAAGGATTACGGGTATCCTGCTCAAAGCCAAAGAACAGGGCCTGATTGAGGCTATTGAGTTTGTGCAGGGCAAGCATCTTGATCGTCTTATGGAAGATGAAGAACTAAACCTGATAAAAAACCTTGCCGGTTTCCAGGAACAGGTGGAAAAGAGTGCAAGGACCCTTCATCCCCATGTGATTTTTACCTATATGATGTCACTGGCATCCGCCTTTCACGGGTATTATAACAAGCATAAGGTAATTACAGAGGATGTGGAATTGTCAGGCGCCAGACTCTCTCTGGTTCTTTCGGTAAAAAAGGTTATAAGGAACGGTCTTGACCTTTTGGGTGTGTCTGCGCCGGAAAGAATGTAACTCCATGGGAACGGCCAGGGGAATCATAAAATACGGGCTCTACTTTTTTATTGCAGCATGGATGTTTGCATTGGGTGTAATGGTCGGCCGGGGCTCATCTCCGGTCACCTTTGACACCGAGAGTTTTCAGGACCGGCTTGAAACCATTGCCCGGGAATTCGGAGAAAATGAGACGCCTGAAGAAAAAGTTGATTTAAAATTTTATGATGCCCTGAACAGCCCGGTTCGCCACGAGGTTTCCGGAAGGAAAGAGCGTTCCGGTGAAATTGTTCCCAAACGGGAAGTTTTTTCTCCTGAGGCAATCCTTAATCGGGAGACCGCAGGGACAGTCCCCGTTAAAACCAGCAAAAAATCGGCTACTTTTAACAGGGCTGCTGTTAGTGTGGTAAAGAAAAAGGCCAAACCTGTTGCTGCTCCCCGCAAGTCCGATCCGGCAATTGCGGATCAGCCTAAAACGAAAAAGGCTTTGGCAACGATACCCAAGCAGAAGACGGTCTCGGTAACAAAAGGTAAAACCGCGGTAAAAGAAACCAAGGCGGTTACATCCCAAGTCGGCAGGTATACCATCCAGGTGGCTGCATACAAGGCGTTCAAAGATGCGGTGACCCAGATGGCAATTCTTGAGAAAAAAGGTTTTGACGCCTACCGGGTGAAGGGGACGAAAGACGGAATGGTCTGGTACAGAGTTCGGACCGGTGCTTTTAAAGATTATCAAGCCGCAGCTGCCCAGTTGAAAAAATTAAAACAGGCCAAAATAGACGGCATGATCATAAAAAAGGACGAGTGATGAAGATATCAAAGGATGAAGTGGAAAAAATGGCCCATCTGGCACGTCTGGATATTGATGACAGACTCAAGGAGACCCTGTCGGAACAGTTAAGCCACATTCTGGATTATATTGATACCCTTAAAGATGTGGATGTGGAGGGGGTGACCCCGGCATCCGGCGCTGCATTTATGAACAATGTGCTCAGGGAAGACCTAACTCATGTTTCCCCCGGACCTGATGTTACTTTGGCAAATGCGCCTGAACGGGATGATGACTTTTATACTGTGCCCAGGGTTATAAGTTAAAAATTTATAACCAGAGTTGTAAAATAATGCAAGGAAAGCCCATGGAACTTCATACACTTACCATTGATCAGGCAAGGCAGTTGCTGTCTGAAAAACGGATCTCTTCTGTTGAATTGACCCAAAATATGCTGGACCGTATTGCTGCCCATGATGATAAAATAGGGGCCTTTATTACGGTTGATGCCGACAATGCCCTGGTCCAGGCCCGTGCGGCCGATGAGGCAATTGCAGCCGGAAAGCAGGAAACCTTTACCGGTATCCCCATTGCACTGAAAGATCTGCTCTGCACAAAGGGGGTTAAAACCACCTGTGCCTCTAAAATTTTAAGCAACTTTATTCCCCAGTACGATGCCACGGTTGTGGAAAAACTTAAAAGCCAGAATGCCGTCCTTATCGGTAAAACAAATCTGGACGAGTTTGCCATGGGATCATCCACTGAAAACTCTTCGGTCTGTATCACCCGGAATCCCTGGGACCTTGACCATGTGCCGGGCGGGTCCTCCGGTGGCTCAGCCGCTGCTGTTGCGGCGAGGTTCTGTGCCGGTGCTCTGGGGACGGATACAGGGGGGTCCATACGTCAGCCGGCTTCCCATTGCGGTGTGGTCGGACTTAAACCGACCTATGGACGTGTTTCAAGGTTCGGTCTGGTCTCCTATGCCTCGTCTCTGGACCAAATCGGTCCCATCACCAGGGATGTGACGGATGCCGCCCTGATGATGAACCTGATCTGCGGCAATGATCCAAAGGACTCAACTTCTGCCCGACAGGATGTGCCTGATTTTACCGAAGGGTTAAAATTATTCAAGAAAGACGGGTTAAAGGGAATGACTGCGGGTATTCCCAAGGAATACGCAAGTCTTGAAGGAATCGATCCTGAAGTCACCGCCATGTTTGACACGGCTAAATCCGTGCTTGAGGACCTTGGGGTGGAAATTAAAGAGGTTTCCCTGCCCCATACCGACTATGTGGTGGCAGCCTATTATATCATTGCACCCTGCGAGGCCAGTTCAAACCTGGCCCGGTTTGACGGGGTTCGGTACGGTCACAGAGACAAGGGGCCGGATGACCTGATCGAGATGTATAAAAAGACAAAGTCCACGGGATTCGGTCCTGAGGTGCAGCGTCGGATTATCATCGGTACCTATGCCCTGTCCGCCGGGTATTATGATGCCTATTACGGAAGGGCATCTCAGGTGCGGACGTTGATCATGGACGATTTCTCAAAGGCCTTTGAGGAGTGTGATATTATCCTGTCTCCGGTTGCCCCCACTCCGGCTTTTAAAATCGGGGAAAACACCGAAGACCCACTGACCATGTATCTGAGTGATATTTTTACTCTGTCTGCCAATATGGCCGGAGTGCCCGGAATATCAGTTCCTGCGGCTGTCAGTTCCAAAGGCCTGCCCATGGGCATTCAGATGATGGCCAATAGATTTGATGAGATGGCTTTGATCCGTGCGGGCTTTGGGTTTGAGCAGGCTGTCGGGGGCAAAACAGGGTTTAAAACCGATCTGCCTGAACTCTAACATAAGGAGGGAATATGGCTATAGTTCAACCCCAGGGTGATGCCCTGAAAAAAGCGGTTCAATGGATTTCTGAACAGCGTAAGCAGGATCCGAATAAAAATCCTGCCGGCCTGGCTGATGAGGCTGCCTTCCGGTTTGACTTGAGTCCCAGGGACTCTGAGTTTCTGCTGCGCTTTGTCAAGGAAGAAGACTGATACCCGTTGCTACCCATCGCCACCAGTTGATACCAGCAAGGACAAGCCATCCATGAGCACTATCCGAATTCTGCCCGAGATTCTGTCAAACCAGATTGCTGCGGGTGAGGTGGTTCAGCGGCCTGCCTCAGTGGTTAAAGAACTGGTTGAAAACTGCATGGATGCAGGGGCAGACCGGATCACGGTGGAGATTGAAAAGGGGGGTAAATCCCTGATCCGGATCTCGGATAACGGTGCCGGACTTTCGAGAGATCAGGCCATGCTGGCCATTGAACGTTACGCCACTTCTAAAATATTTACCAAGGACGATCTGTTTTCCATCTCTACCTTTGGCTTCAGGGGGGAGGCGTTGCCTTCCATTGCCTCTGTTGCAAAGTTCACTCTGGTTTCGCGGCCCCGTGATGAAGATACCGGTACAAGGATCGATATCAACGGCGGTAAATTAGTCAAGGTCTCTGATGCAGGAGCACCTTCCGGCACTATGGTTGAGGTCAGGCAATTGTTTTTCAACACCCCTGCCAGGCGAAAATTTTTAAAGGCTGAAAGCACTGAAACCAGTCATATATCTGATGCCGTCTCAGGCCTTGCCATGGGCAACCCCAAGGTCGGATTCCGTTTGTTTCTTAACAAAAAACTGGTACGCAATTTCCCGCCTGGCCAGAATCTGTTTCAGCGGGCCCAGATGGTGTTGGGCAAGGAGGCGGCAAATCACCTCTATCCCATAGAGACAAG
>PIVQ01000452.1 GCA_003354055.1 Desulfobacteraceae bacterium
TCCTTGGATAGTTTGTTTATTACAAAATAAAAAACAGGAAACCAAAAACAACGACAATACTTGAATGAATAATTTTATCCACAGACGAATGACGGAGTCAAGGAGAGATTCTCATTCGATTGTTGAAAGTGTCAGGAAAAGCGCTTAGAATTGTGGCTCCGTCAGATGTCACAGATTCAGATTCAACATCAATATAAGGATCGGCTCCAAAATTACTTGATCTTTTGTTTCCAAAATACCCAGTCTTTTAAGGGTTTTTGGAAACAATTTAGATTAAGTTATTTTGTAACGATTCCTAAGAGAAAAGAAATTCAGCTCAGCTATTTTGACATCTGACGGAAACAACACAAAGTGGTACTACAAAAATCTAAAAACAGAAAAGGCGGTCAAAATTTGACCGCCTCCTCATTATCCTGAACTGAAGATTTGAGCTTTTTTATGTGCCCTGCTCCCTCAGTTTGCTTGCAAGTGGTACGCCTGACAGGATTCGAACCTGTGGCCTACGGATTAGAAGTCACGACCAAACACCTTTTATAGTCTTTTATAATCTTACTTATCCCTTGACAGTCAATGCAAATTCGCCTATCCTTCTATTATGCGGTTTGACGAATACATATACAATTATATACCTCATGTCCCCCCAATGTCCCCTCAGGGGGTATCACGGTATAGAATGAAAGGTTGAATTATGGCCATCCTATTAAGGTGTAAAAACTGCAAAACAGAAATGAAATTATCCACAAAAAAATGCCACAAATGCAGTTCACCAATTCCCAAACGTGGAAAAACCTACAAAGTAATTGTTCGGTACCAGGGCAAAAAGAGATCCAAAACCACAACCAACCTTGAATTGGCTCGTGAAATCGAAACAAAACTGAAATCGGATATTGCACGATGTGAATTCGATCTGATTAACAATGAACCCGTTCTCATTCTGGATGAAGTTTGGGAACAATTTCTTGCATGGGCAAAGGTACATAAAAAGACCTGGAGAAATGACCAGTACTATTATAACAGACACCTGAGGCCTGTATTCGGAGAAAAACCATTAGACAAGATATCCCCTTTTGACATTGAAAAATTCATCATTGTATTTAAAAAGGCCAAGAAACCAAACGGTAAAAAATATGCTATGGCCACCATAAAACACCAGTTAACCTTGCTAAAACGGCTGTATTCGGTCGCTGAAAAGTGGGGGCTTTATTCGGGTAACAATCCATGTAAAAAAATCAAAATGCCCAAACTGAACAACCAGGTCACGGAGTTTCTTTCAGACGATGAGTTAAAAAGGTTAATGGCTGTTTTAGAAAGTTGGGAAAATAAAATGTCCTCCAGCTTTATTTTGTTCTGCCTCCATACTGGGTTCAGAAGGGGAGAGTTGTTTAAACTGACCTGGGACGATATTGACTTAAGAAGAAAAATCGTGCTCTTGAGAGACCCCAAAGGCATAGTTGATCAGAGGCTTCCCATATCAGACAAGGCCGTTCAAATTCTTAGGTCACTTCCAAAAGAATTTAAAACCCCATGGACCTTTTATGGAAAAAACGGACAGCAGCGGACGGATTTTAAAGGCCCCTGGAAAAGGATAAAAAAGGAGGCAGGTTTGCCAAAAGAATTCAGACTCCACGGCTTGCGCCACCATTTTGCAAGCTCGCTGGTGAGTGCCGGAACTGACCTCTATACGGTTCAAAAACTGCTTTGCCATAAAAGCGCTGCCATGACCCAAAGGTATGCCCACTTAGCGGATAAAACGCTTAGAGAAGCCGTGACGCTATCAGACAAACTGTTAGAAGCAGATAACAAACCCAATATCATAGGCCTAAAGGAAAATAAAAATGCCGGGTAAAAACATTAAAGAAATGGCCAAATTTGGTGATTGGCTGGAACAGTTGCTAAACCCTAATATTACCCCACGGGATTACAGGGAACTCGCAGAAAAAGCCATAAGAATATACAATCTCGATTATAAATTAGAACCGGACGACATTTCTTTTAAAATGGCAGAACTGATCACTGAGAATTTTGACCTTGGATATATGCAAAAAGGGCTTTATGAGCTAACTAAAATAATTCAGCCCCCTGAAAACATCATGGACAATGTCCCTTTTCCCGATGATGATCCCGAAGGCTATGATAACCTCAAAAAAGACTTGAATGGGCTATGGTGGAACGGTGCATCCATGTCTTATGAAATCATATACAGGTCACGAGCCTATGCCCTGCATATTTTCAAAACAATACCAGCAGCCAACATATGGGAATCAGATCTCCTGGAGGCACACTACCAGGGGCACGACCAAACCAAACAATCCGCGGTTCAGTTTTTCACAAAGGCCTATTCCGGTTTGATTGATAAGATTGATCTTACAAACAAAAAGCTTAAGTTCGTTAAATCCCTCAATCAGGGATTAGTACCGGCGGACAAGATCCTTAACCCCTTCTTTCCCTGGGACGTTATAACATCAAGAATGCTATTCGATTTTCTATCCATGGGTGGCCAAGATCATTATATGTTTTGCCACCATTGTGGCAGATTTACAGTTATTCGTCGGAAAGATTCAAAAAAATTCTGTACAGATGTTTGCCGGACTGCAAACAAAAAATAAAAGGACTCCCGGTAATATCTTTTTACTTTAGGCTAAACTACTGATACAGAGTATATTTGCTCCCCTGCTGATACAACCTTAATCCTTTTAACGACTTTGTCGCTTTGTATACTTTTAGCAATGGTTTTATAAATAGTTCTATTTGGACCCTTTTGCTTTTTACTAATAGTTGCCGCAAGATATTTACGCAGATCTATCCTATCAATAGCTAACAGCACACATGATGCTTCACATGCAAATTTGAGCAACTGGAGCTCTCTATTTTCTCGAGATTTTGTTGCCAAATAAATGATCCCTTTTCGATATTCATAATGGCAAATTAGGTCCTTTATTTGCGATACAGTCTGATCAATCATTCGTGTTACTGAGATATAAAAATTTGCTCGGAATTGTTTGCTGATTGGAGCTTCAACAGCAATACATTTGCTAATGAATTTCAGATGTCTTAAATCGTCTTTGAAAAAAGTCGAAAGAAAATCGGTTGCGTCTTCCATCAACCCAGCGGAAAGGATTGCCACTTCTTGCCATCTCGATAAAGATTTGTCTAATAATGAAAGTAAAATTTTGGAGTTTTGGCAATAGAATTTTGCTGCGAAAAATTCATGAAAAGTTAAATGGGAAAAAGAGAAGATACCTACAGCTCGTTCCACTATGATTCCATGATGAGATTCCATCTCTTTTAAAATTTTAGGTGCTTCATCGGTGGGAATGTCTATTAAATCCAAAAACTCTGTAATCGCATCAATTACCTCTTCTTTTTTAAAAAAGATTTTAAATTTGCTAAAGAGATGGGCCCCAATTCGTGAAAAAAGTTTAATTTTAGTTCCATCTGACAATTTTTCATACTTAGTCTTTCTGCTAAATCCTCGAGAAGCATCCCATTCACGCAACATGACGTGGACGCATCTATCATATAGCTCTACCTTATTACGAGGCAGGTTAAGATCATGCTCAAACAAAATGCAAAGCAATGATGCGAGTAGTGGAGAGGTTGCTAATTCTGCGATCTGAGGGGATTTTGCTATAGTAGATAGTAATTGATTGCCTCTCTTGGGTGAACGGTTTATAAACCATTTTTTTATAAAAATTTTGATTTCTTCATAAGAGAAATCACAGACTTCTGTTTCGGTAAAGCCATTAAGTGCGAGATGATAGTCAGATGTCCTGCAGGTTATAACTATTTTGTTATTGGAATATTGATTATAGAAAACTTTTAATTTGGCAATAACAAAATTCGTGTCATCTTCACTAATTTCATCCAAACCGTCAAACAAAAATAGGCATAAACCCTTATTAGCAATCCTATCAAAAAAAGCATCCGACTCAAAAAAACCTGTTTCTTTCATTTTTTCAATAATAAACTCCACAGGTTTTTTCCCTGTATCTGCGAATTCTCTTAAGGATATGAAAAATGGAAATAAAGAGTCCGGCGGTTGCTCTTCTAAAAGCCCACCATAATGCAGAGCCAAAAATTTTAAAAATGTTGTTTTCCCTGAACCAGGTTTTCCCAAAACCACCAAATGAGGATTTGTTTCAATGATATCAGCACCAAATTTCACTTCTGATTTTTCAGCCAAATCGCGTTTCTTGTTTCCTCTTTTTTTTCTATACTCCTCATTGCTCATTCGAAGAAGAGATTTAAGGTTTCCATATGATCTGCTCTGAATTGTTTCTGAAAAGCCCACTTTCACAAAAAGTTGATCAAGCTTTATTGGTTGCTCCATACCTAAAATTTGAATCGAGCCAATTTGATTTTTCAAAGAAAAAAAATATTTCTTTCGCCCAGTTTTAAACAAATCCAGCGCTTTAAACTGTTTTTTTGTTTCTATTTCCCCCTTTTTAAAAATTATTGGAGCAGTTTCCTGAAACAGTTTATCAATCCAAGTGAAATCCATAATTTTCCACCCTATTTTCAAAAAGAGATTTCCTATATGGGTCAAGTTCTTAGCACTTCCATTACCGAATGGTTTATCAGATTTCTTTCGAGTACGATATTCAATTTTAAAATAAAGTAAAAAATAAATTTACAGTTTATTCAAATACAAGCACGTTTTGGGAAAGTCTACACATAACTAAGTGAACGTCCCAAAGCAGCTCAATCTTGTGTTCAACATTTGAAGACGATTGCGTATAGTAACATTTTAACTGAAACTATGTCTATGATAGGACTTTAAGCCCGATTTTAGAGGTCCTAAAAACGAGCAATCTATCTATGAAGTCAGCAGACTACCGAAACTGAACCATACCACCTACAGTGCTCACTCTAAAGAATAACTAATCTTGAGGCCAATTAACGTATTGTCCATGGGGAGCGCATTTTGCTCACCCGTGCAGCAAATGTGTGCTTCATTTTGCTCAATAGTCTTTAACTGTATTTAACATTTTTGGTATGTCGCCATATGATTCATACCAGATTATAGAAACTCCGAGTTCCCTCATTATTTCTTCATTAAGGTTGTGGTGCCTTTCAAGAAATTTTTCTGCTCCAACAATATTATTGATAGCTGGAGTTTCATCTGGATCGAAACAAAATTCTTTTTTTGATAGCCGTTGCATGAAAGCAAAATGTTTTGTTTTTTCTGTATGCCTACCAGATATATCCAAGAGTCGTCTCAAATTTGGGTCAGTCATAGATAAACCAATCATTAGACAATGATTTTCTCTTAGATTGTTTAGCTGAACAAGGTTTGACCAGTGGTATGCATTAGAATAAATGTGGTGGTATCCTTCCTCAGAGAAAACCAATGTGCTTTTATCCAAAGAAGCATATTTCTTTTGGTTTTCTGGTAAAAATCCATGCACATGATAGACAGGAAGTTCATCAGGACCATACGATTCACTATCTGTGTATATGCTTTGGTACTGAATTGATTGCTTTTCCAATTGCCTTTCAATTAAATCATCGAAATTATATGTAACAACAGCTTTAATTTTAGCACCAGTTCTTTTGGGTACACACAAGTTAACAATTGATTTTATCAAAAGGGAGTCAATTGGAAATTGTGTATTTCGAAGTTTGTATAGGTTATCAGAGATAACTTTTGTGAACTCATGCACTTCCCCTCTGTCTTTAGACAATCCTTTTCTCAAGTATCTATCTGCCATTAAGGTTGAAGGTGCATCTACCTTGTTTAGTCTATTGACAATTTCCTCAATATCTTTCTCGGAAATGGATACTTCATCATTAAATTCATCCGTCAAATAGCTAACAAAAAGAGAGTTTAATAATGTGTTCCAATCAGGCATACCGGCAGAGCTTGATACTCCTGCACCAAGAAACAACGAAAATTGACCACTTCGATAATGATCTTTTATAAGTTCTATTCTATTCTCTCTTTCTCTTTTCCAATCTATCTTTTGTTTTGAAACAGCTGTTTTAATCCTCAGAGAAAACAGGTTGTTTACAATCTCATTTGTTTTACTTCTGCGGTTAACCCCGATTTTTAGACCACTTGCTTAAGTGGAATCCGCGTCCTGAAAATGGTAAGAAAGGACGCATGAAAATGACCCGAAAAAGAAGACAGTTCTCGGACAAATTTAAG
>PIVQ01000453.1 GCA_003354055.1 Desulfobacteraceae bacterium
CCCGCCCCATTGGGACCTGCGATGCCGAAAATCTGTCCCTTTTCGACATTAAAACTCAGATCGTTCACCGCGACCAGCGAGCCGAATCGCTTGGTGACTTTTGACAGTTTAAGCATTACTTTTTCTCCTTGACATCATCTAAATTCCCAAGGGCTTCCTCTTTAATACAATCTTGCAGCAAGACATAATGATATGAGCATAAAGAGAGCGCTTTCAAGGGTTCACCTGCTGCAATTTCCTTTGCAGTGTTGATCCAGTTTTCAATGGTTTTCTTGCGGTATTTCGGGTTGTCATACAACAGTGAGTCATGAGACCCTATACTCACCTGGATAGTGCCTTTAATCCATTCAAAGATGATATTTTTTGTCATTTTGGCCAAAAGAAGATTCATCTCCCGGTCGATTGATTTGATTTTTGCAAGATCCGGGTCTTCCGATTCATTGTTTAACTCTTTTAGGCGTAGCGACAATTGAACCAATTTTTCCTTTTCTTCATCAGCTCCCCTGATCGACGCCAGTGTAACCTCTGTCCGATCAATTGCATCCCGGAATTCAACCAGTTGTTCCAGAGGGACCATATTCTGCCTCAGTAAGATAGACAGGGATTCACTGGCACTGCCAACTTCAATTTTTTTGGCATAAGCGCCGCCCTTGACCCCTTTTTTGATCTCAAGAATCCCTTTTTGTTTCAATGTCTGCAGGGCTTCCCGGATGGCACCGCGGCCGACTTCAAACTGTTTTTGCAATTCTCGCTCACTTGAGAGCCGTTTGCCCGTTTCAATGCCGCCGCTTAAAATGGCGTTTTCGATCTGATCGACTATTTTTCCGCTGAGATTACTGCCGGTCACAGGTTTAAAACGGTTTATATTTTCCATAGCCATATTTTTTTATAGCCTAATGATCGTTGAATAGTTTTTTATAGGTATCAGGATAAAACATGCGGATTCAAAATGTGCGAAAACACAATTATTCATAAAACACTCCCTGGACTATTCTGTGGCGCCGTATTAACTCCAATGACCCAGACCCCTCTGTAATGATCGTACCATTCAAACATTCATATGGGATTCTAATCTCAATGTCAACAAATTTTAAAAAAACCTTAAAAAACCATTATTAAGCCACAATAAGCCGTTAAAACCGCAATTTAAAGTTGCAATCTTGAGCAAAACAGGAATTACAGCAATTTAGCCCGGAGTGTGCCCGGACCAAATGGTAGGACTATTAGGGACCAACTGATTCTCTTACTCAATTCTAAAATCAGCCCCACAGGGAAACTAATAGTCGAGCTTAAGCGAAATCGTCGCATGGTAAAGGTAAGGATCGGCTCCAAAATTACTGGATCTTTTGTTTTCAAAATACCCATTTAAGGGGTTTTGGAAACAAGTTTCTGCCCTTCAGGGTATTTAGATCAAGTTATTTTGTAACGATTCCTATCTTAAAAAAGTTCAGGGCACCTCGTTACCTTTTTTTATAAAAAACGGCATCAGAAAAACAATACAAGCCACCAGAAAAAAAAAGCCTCCCAAAAAGCTTACGACATCCCTTGCCCGTACACTGGCCCAACAGAAAAACAGGGCAGATACGATGAAAAGACCCCATCCCCAGAGTTGACAAATCCGTTCTGTTCGCTTTGTGTTTTTGGCCATTTGCAGCCTCCCTATCTTTCCAGCGAAGCGTTAAGAACAATCCCGGTCCCGGCAAAATCAGAACCGGGACCGGGATTGTTGCAATTCTTACCCACACGCACCTTTTAAAAAGGAGATCTTAAGGAGCAGTCACAGCATCCATGGTACGCTTCCCCAGCTGGGTGTGGTGCATGATACCTTCAAATGGGGCTCTTGCTGTATCCGGGCCTTTTGTAAATACCAGAACCGGGGTATTAGTATGGGTACCGGTATTCCAGACGACAAACTGGTCCGGACCCACTTCAAGGGCCAGCAGATTCTGACGGTTGTCATATTTTTGATAGACAAAGAACTCATCTTTGTTATCCAACTTGGGAACAACCTTAGATCCCAGATAGGAATGACCTTCACTGTAAATGGGATTGTCTTCAGTCTCAAGGACCCTTGCGGCCTGGGCCTCGGTAATGGGGAACTGAGTGTATTCATTCACCAGATCAGCCAATGCCTTAGGCGTCTGCTCTTCTTTGGAAAGGCTGTCGAACTTGCCGAAAATATCGGTATAACTCAGCTTCTGATTGTAGAGTTTATCCAGGACCGCAGGATCTCCGAAGTTGTATCCGGGTTTGTAATCCCTGTCTTTGAACATTTTACCAGGCAGTGCTTTGGCTTTGGGCAGGTCCTTACCCGTATAGCTGAAACCAAAACCGCCTGTGGTATGGTCGGCGGTCACAATGATCAGGGTGTCATCCCTGTCTTTTGCCCAGTCCAGTACATAGGAAATGGTTTCATTGATCCGCATTAGCTCATGGAGCATTCCCCCTGCATCATTATAATGGGCTGCCCAGTCGATCAGGCCGGCTTCGACCATGAGGAAAAAACCGTCATCATCCTTGGATAGTACATCAATGGCCTTTGCAGACATTTCCTTGAGTGTAGGCATGTTTCTTTCAGGGTCAGACAGGGAGTTACTCACCCTAATGCCATCGGGCATGGCTGAGTAAGCGAAAAGACCCAGAAGCTTACCTGATGCGGCATCCATCTGTTTTTTATTGAAGGCCAGGCTGTATCCCTTGTCCTTTGCCTGGGCCAGAAGATTTTCATTGTCCTTCCGTTTAGATTTGATGCGAACAGAACCTTCGGTCATCTCTTCCAGTTCTTTTCTAACGGCAGAGGCCTTATCATTGGCCTCTTTGGGAATCCAGTAGCGCAGGCCGCCGCCAAGCATGACATCCGGACCTGCATTCAGCATATCCACGGCAATTTCGTTTTCCATCTTTCTGTGGGCCTGATGAGCGGCAAATGCGGCCGGCGTGGCATGTGTGACTCTGGTGTCTGAAATAAGACCGGTAGATTTTCCAGCCGCTTTGGCGCGCTCAAGAACCGTAACTGCAGGGTCACCGTTAGCGTCCAGACCGATCATCTCAGATCCTGAAAACTGGCCGGTGGCAAGCTGGCTGCCCGAGGCGGCTGAATCCACAACTAAGACATCTTTGGCATGGGTCATGGAAAGCCCCATGGAGCCGTTCTGGGCCATTATTTTATCAAATCCGGTCTGTCCTTCGACAATCACAGAATTTGGGGCCTGTTTGGCATAGGTCAGTAAGAGTCCGACCTGCTCCGGCCCCATACCGTCACCGATGATCATGATCACGTTCTTAGGTTTTTTGGCTGCTCCGGACGTGGCAACCTGCTTCTGAGTACAGCCGGTTACAAAGGAAAATACAACAAAAATGGCGAAAATTGCACTTAATCGGTTCTTCATAGACTCTCTCCTGTAAACTTAACTTTAGATAATAAGTTAGATTTAAACATAATGGCCGTTTTAAGTTTTTCCTGCACGAAAAAGGACGACCATTTCTTATTCATCGTAATCCAATAATGCTGTGGCTCCCCCTTAGACCATCAATTCTGATTGCGTGATCAACCTTGCGACCTGATATGTTCTGATCTTTAAATGAGATGTCACCCTCAAAAGAGTTAAGACCTGCGATGAGGGGTGGACTTTCCTGCGCAGTTGGGGCCTGCAATTCCAAACACCTGCCCTTGGCGACAGAAAAGCCTGGATCGTTTACAGGGGCCAATTCACCCAATTTCTTGGTAACGTTCGTGACATTCAGCATACTTATTGGTCCCCTCCTTCGGTGTTGAAGTTGAACTCAATTTCCCTACATCACGTAGTATGTAATATGTGATATGTAATGAAGAGCAGTATCATAGCATTTTTTAATTTGCAAGCATTAAAAAAAGCGTTGACATAGTACCTACTATGCGATATTTTGCTTTTAAAATCCTAAATTACTATCGGAGGAAAGCGCCGTCAAACAGCTAATCCACATACACTTTGATAAATGCACCGGCTGCAGTATCTGCCAACTCGCCTGCTCATTTGACCTGTTTGGCGGATACAATCCCAGACTGGCCAGACTGACCATTTTAAATAAGCAGGAAAAGCTCTATCATATGCCGGTGGTCTGTAATCAGTGCGAACAAGCCTATTGCATGACAGTATGTCCGGCCAAAGCCATTTCAAAAGGGGAAAACGGAATTGTCGCCATAGACCAGGACCGATGCATCGGTTGCGGACTGTGCGCCCAATACTGCCCAATTGATATGATCCTCTTAGATACAAAGACAAAGAAAGCCCATAAATGTGAATTGTGCCAGGGGAAGCCGTTGTGCGTTGAGGCCTGCCCCACCGGTGCCCTTGAGTTAATCCCTAACTTAAGAAATTGGAGAAAAATTGATGATTGAGGCATACACACACACCCTTCTCATGATTGATTTATCCCGTGGCGCCATTGAAACCATCCCGGTCCCCGACGATTTAAACCGGGATTTCATAGGCGGCAAGGGGTTTGGTGCAAAACTCCTCCATGACCGGCTATCCCCTGGCACAGACCCATTAAGTCCGGATAATCCACTCATGTTTATGACGGGTCCCCTTACAGGGACCATGGCCCCTGCCATGCGCGGCTGCGTGGTGACAAAATCCCCTCTGACAAATACCTTTCTGGACTCTTACTTCGGCGGCAGTTTTTCCCCGGAGATCAAGTATGCCGGTTACGACGGGATCATTATAACAGGTCGTTCTGAAAAACCGGTTTATATCTGGATCGACGATGGCCAGGTTGAAATCAGGGATGCGGATCATATCTGGGGGACTGATGCCTTAGATTCCAATGAAGCCATAAAGAAGGAACTTAAGGACGACACCATTAAAATAGCCGGCATCGGTCAGGCCGGAGAAAGCCTGGTCTCTTATGCCCTGATCTGCTGCGAATACAACCGCCAGGCCGGCCGGGGCGGCGCAGGCGCTGTCATGGGATCCAAAAATCTCAAGGCCATTGCCGTCCGGGGAAGTAACCCGGTGGGTGTCCATGATCCCGACGGGTTTACCCAAGCCTGCGAAAAAGCGTTTAAGGAACTTGCAGTCAGTCCTGATGTGGAGGCCATGAGAGAGGCAGGCACGGCATCTGCAGTTGAATATGCCAATGAAACAGGTCTTCTGCCCCACAAAAATTATAAGAACGGCACCTTTGCAAAGGCCTCAAACCTTGCTGACAAAGGCCAGAGAAAACATCTGTGGATGGGAAGCAACGCCTGCATGGGCTGCCCCATCCGCTGCTCAAAAATTGGGGCGGTCAGAACCGGAAAGTACAAGGGAATTGTAACGGACATTGTTGAATACGAGTCTGCCGGCCTCATGGGATCCAACCTGGATATATCAGACGTAAGGGCAGTGGCTCACCTGGTAAAACTCTGCGATCGTTACGGCATGGATTCCATGTCCACTGGAGCTGTAATCGGATTTGCCATGGAAGCCTGTGAATCTGGCCTTATCCCATCCCCTGAAGGTATTGATCTAAAGTTCGGAAATGTGGCTGCAGCTGAATTTATCATCCATGCCATTGCCGAGCGGAAAGAGGGTATTGGCGAGCTTCTGGCCAAAGGTGTAAAAAAGGCTGCCGATAAAATCGGGGGTAATGCAAAGGATTTCGCCATGCATACCAAAGGTCTTGAAACCCCGGCATGGGGCCCCAGAGGGGTATCCGGCATGGGATTGGCCTATATGACAACGGACCGCGGCGGCTGCCACCAAAGGGGATTCCCCCTGGCCTATGAGCTGGCCGGTGAGTGGGAGGATACCCCCCTTGATCCCCTGGCCCCTGAGAATAAGGCCAAGCTGGTGACAAGTCTGCAGAACCATTCTGCAGGCACCGACACCCTTGTCAAATGTGATTTCGGCAGTTTCGGGATTTCAACAGATACCTATGCTGAGCTGTTTTCCACAGCTACCGGACGAAAGATAACCGCCAAAACCATTTTGGAAGCAGGAGAGAGGATATGGACCCTCACCCGGTTGTTCAATATTGCCCAGGGGCTGGATACCTCCCAGGATACCCTGCCTAGACGCTTTGTTGAAGAGCCCCTGCCTGACGGGCCTTCAAAAGGGCACAGGATTACCAAACAGGACATGGCTGTGATGCTCCAGGAGTATTATAAACTAAGGGGATGGGA
>PIVQ01001251.1 GCA_003354055.1 Desulfobacteraceae bacterium
TTCCAGGTCTATCGTGTGGGCGACCAGACCCCTATTTCCGTTTCCAATGCCGTGCGGCAGCAGATGGAAAACATCCGACCAAACCTGCCGACCGGCCTCACACTCGTCGCTCAAAAAGATCGATCCGGACACTTTAAGCAGCGCAGGGATCTTCTGCTGCGCAACGGGTATATGGGGTTGGGGCTGGTGTTCATCCTGCTGGCACTATTTTTAGAGATCCGGCTTGCCTTCTGGGTCAGCCTCGGCATTCCCATCTCGATTCTGGGCGCTCTGCTCTTTTTGCCCATCGGGAACGTCAGTATCAATATGGTCTCCATGTTTGCCTTTATCATTACCCTGGGAATTGTAGTGGATGATGCCATCGTTGTGGGTGAAAATGTCCATACGCGTCGTCAACAAGGGCTCAGCTGGTTCAAGGCATCCATTCTCGGAGCACGGGAAATAGCGATGCCCATTACCTTCAGCGTCCTGACCAATATGGTGGCATTCATGCCTCTGCTTTTTGTTCCCGGTGATCTGGGCGGACTTTTCAAGCCTATCCCGGTGGTCGTGATCAGCGTGCTTGCGGTTTCCCTGATTGAAAGCCTCTTTGTCCTGCCTGCCCATCTGGGGCGTCGCACTCACCGCTCCAATTCTACCGGAGTTTTCGGATGGCTGATGTCGCAGCAGAGGCGTTTCAACACTTCTTTTACACACCTGGTTAACACGCGGTACAGATCGTTTTTAAATCGGGCACTGCAGTACCGGTATCTGATCCTGGCAATCGGGGCAGCCATACTGGTGGTAACGGTTGCCTATGTTAAAAGCGGCCGGATGGGCTTTGAACTTTTCCCCAAGGTGGAGGCCGACACGGCAGTGGCCGATGCAAGGCTTCCCTTTGGGACTGCGGTTGAAAAAACCAAAATGATGCAGGAGCGCATGGTGACGGCGGCCCAGCAGATTGCAGAGGAAAACGGCGGCGATGAGTTGATGAAGGGTATTTTTGCTTTGATTACAGAAAATATTACCGAGGTCCGGGTGTATCTGACAGAGCCTGGCGTACGGCCTATCTCCACGGGGGAATTTTCCAAACTGTGGCGTGAGCGCGTGGGAGAGATTTCCGGCATAGAATCCCTTAAATTTCAATCCGACGCCGGAGGGCCCGGCAGCGGCGCTGCCATTTCCCTTGAAATGAGTCACCGCCAAATCGATGTTTTGGAACAGGCCAGCGCAGAGCTGGCTGCTGCCCTTGGTTTTTTTCCCAACGTATTTGACATTGATGACGGTTTTTCACCGGGCAAACAGCAGATTGATTTTCAGATTACGCCTGAGGGTCGCAGCCTGGGATTGCGTTCCGAGGAAGTCGCCCGACAGGTGCGCAATGCCTATTACGGTGCGGAGGCACTTCGCCAGCAACGCGGACGCAATGAGGTAAAGGTGATGGTGCGGCTGCCCATGGAGGAACGCGCCTCGGAGTATAATCTGGAGCAAATGGTTCTGAGTACGCCGGATTTAAAAGAGATCCCCCTGAACGAGGC
>PIVQ01000454.1 GCA_003354055.1 Desulfobacteraceae bacterium
TTGGCCTCAGCTTTGTCCCTGTGAATAAGCATGGACAAAGCATCCACTCGCTCTGCATTGATGAGAAAATCCAGTCTGGCAAGTTTGGTCTCCTGGTATCCGGCAATTTCATAGTCAAAGGATCCGTATCCCTGGGTCACACTTTTCAGTCGGTCATAGAACTCATAGACCACCTCGGCCAGGGGCAGGGTAAACTTCATCTCCATGCGGTTGGAAGTCAGATATTGATAGTTGGTACTCACCCCTCGAAACTCATGGCAGACCTGCATGACATTGCCCATGTACTTATCCGGCACAATGATGGAGGCATTGATGAAAGGTTCCCTTACCTTGGCAATCTCCATGGGATCGGGATATTCCGTGGGATTATCAATGATCTTCACCTCTCCTGTGATATAGGTAATCTCATACTGAACCGAAGGAGATGTCAGGATCAAGGAGATATTGTACTCCCGTTCCAGCCTTTCCTGAACCACCTCAAGATGAAGCAATCCTAAAAAGCCGCAGCGGTAGCCAAACCCCAGTGCAACAGAGGCATCTTTTTCATAAATCAATGCTGCATCGTTGAGCTTGAGTTTTTCCAGAGCGGCGGATAGTTCTTCATAATCATCTGCTGACACCGGGTACATGGAGGAAAAAACGACAGGCGTGGGCTCTCTGAAGCCGCCAAGTATTTCGTCACACCTTTTGTCGGGCATGGTTACGGTATCACCGATTTTTACATCGGAGATGGTTTTGATACCGGCGATAAAGTATCCTACCTGTCCTGCAATCAGTTGATCCTGGGGTTGTCTCTCGATCTGAAACATGCCCACCTCTTCCACTTTGTGCTGGACATCATTGGACATGAACTGAATCTTGTCGCCCTTTTTAATACTGCCCTCAAAAATCCTAAAATGGACAATGGTTCCCCTAAAGGCATCATAGTGGGAATCAAAGATCAGGGCCTTAAACTTACCTGTATCTTCGACCACAGGTGCCGGAATCCCCTCCACAATGGCCTGAAACATCGCCTCCACCCCGGTCCCGACTTTGGCTGATACGAGCATAGCCAAATCCGGATCCAACCCAAGATCTTCTTCGATCTGATCCTTGACCCAGTCAATCTCTGCAGAGGGCAGGTCAATTTTATTTATCACCGGAAGAATTTCCAGATCATGCTCCATGGCAAGGTATAGATTGGCCAAGGTCTGGGCTTCAACACCCTGACTGGCATCGGCCAGTATCAGCGCGCCTTCGCAGGAGGCCAGTGCCCTTGAAACCTCATAGGAAAAATCCACATGCCCCGGGGTGTCGATAAGGTTAAGCAGGTACTCTGTCCCGTCAGGCGCTGTATAGGGTAAAGAAACGGTCTGGGATTTGATGGTAATTCCCCTCTCCCGCTCAATATCCATGGAATCTAAGATTTGATCTTTCATATCCCGGTCTTCGATAATACCGGAGAGCTGAATCAGCCGGTCGGACAGGGTTGACTTTCCATGATCAATATGGGCTATAATGGAAAAATTTCTTATATTATCTTTGTTAAGCTTCTTTAACTTCAATTGGGCTCCAAACTAAGAGTTGACAAATTTGGTCTATCTGGCTAATTTTGAACATGTATATGTAGCAATTGTGCCTGAAAGTGTCAAGGTTCGACACTTTTACAGCCCAAGGGCAATCGCATGTAAACCCGGCACGTTTTTTTATTCTTAAAATTTTTGAGTACTTATACTACTGGCCGGATTCCATAAACGATTGCCAGTACCAAGGTAACTCCTTGAAATTGATGGTCCTGAAAAGTTACATGCTATTACCTTGGCTTTTAGAGCAACCCAAGCTTCCGGAGAAAACCCATGGCCCATGCGATCCTAATAGTTGACGACGATCTTGCCATAAAAGAGTCTGTGGAGGAGTATTTAAGACTTCTTTCCTACGATGTGAAAAGTGCTCAAAATGCAGACGAAGCCCTTGAAATCATTAAAACATTTAAGGCAGATATCGTTCTTACAGACATCATGATGCAGGGCATGGACGGCCTTGAACTGACCCGGCTCATCAAAGAGGACCATAATGTGGATGTCATGGTCATGACCGGCTACAGTGCAGACTATTCCTATGAAGAAGCCATTAAAGCCGGCGCCAGCGATTTTATCTTTAAACCTTTTCGTTTTGAAGAATTGGATCTGAGAATTAAACGGGTTCTCAGGGAGACCGCCTTTAAAAAAGAAAGAGCCAAGCTCCTGGCGGAAATGGAACAGCTTGCCATTACAGATGCCCTGACCGCCCTATTCAACTCCAGGCAGTTCTTTCACCAGATAAAACTGGAGATCAAGCGCTGTTCCCGGTACGACAGGCCATTATCTCTGCTGATTCTGGATATTGATTTTTTCAAAAAATACAATGACACCTGGGGCCACCTGGAGGGGGATAAGGTACTCATGGGTATCGGCCGTATCATAAACTCCTGTATGCGCTCCATGGACACAGCCTATCGATACGGGGGTGAAGAATTTGCCATTATCCTGCCTGAAACCGGATTAAAAAAAGCCTGTGTGGTAGGGGCGAGGATAAAGGACAGTATTTCAAGTGAAATTTTTACTCCGGAAAAAGGGGTGACCCAATCGGTAACGGTCAGCCTAGGAGCCAGTGAACTCCATGACGAAGAAGACTTTACCGATTTTATCAAACGCACGGACAAAGCCTTATACCGTTCAAAGGAAACCGGCAGAAACAAGCTTACCTATTCCTGAGCCGGTAGATTATTATCCCAACGATCAGTTCTTTAAAGTGATCAATCTTATGGATTGATACGCATACTCAAGTCCACTGACCTTGCCTGGTGGGTGAGTGCACCGCAGGAAATCACATCCACTCCGGTGGCTGCAATGGCATTCAGTGTGGACAAAGAAACATTGCCCGAGGCCTCTACCACTGCCCTGCCCTTTATATAGCCCACAGCTTCAGTCATGGCATCCGTGGTCATATTATCCAGCATGATCACTTCGGCACAGGCAGTGACGGCCTGTTTCACCTCGTCCATGTTGGACACTTCAACTTCGATTTTCATCAAATGAGAGGTCCGTGCCCTCACCAATGCCACCGCTTTTTCAATGGATCCTGCCACGGCAATATGATTGTCCTTGATCAGGATTCCGTCGTAGAGAGCAAATCGATGGTTGAAACCGCCGCCGGCCCGGACCGCATCCTTCTCAAGGGCTCTCCATCCGGGTGTGGTTTTCCGGGTATCCACCAGCCTGACATTGGGTGTGTTCAAGGTATCCACAAATTCCCTGGTCAGTGTGGCAACACCGGAGAGGCGTTGCAGGAAGTTGAGCGCCACTCGTTCCCCTTTGAGCAGTCCCAAAAGATCGCCTTCAGCCTCAAGAATCACATCTCCGGATTTTATGAACTGGCCGTCTTTAAAGGCCAGATCACACCTGATATCCGGATCAACAATGGAAAACACCTGTCTCGCCACATCCATCCCGGCCAGAACAAAGTCCTGTTTTGCCACGATAATGCCCGTGCCGGTCTTCGGCTCGGGCAATATGCTTTCTGTGGTCACATCCCCCAGCCCCGAATCTTCAAACAAGGCCAGGCGGATAATCTGGTCAATCATGTCCATGATATCGTCCTTACGGGCCTATTGCATTCCCTGAATGCGTTCCAGGTTTGCAGAAATTTTATCCTGTTTTTCCTGGAGCTCATCATGCTGGGCCTTTACCTTTGCAATGACATTATCAGGGGCTTTATCAAGGAAGCTGTCGTTGTTCAGCCGTTTCTGGATGCCCATGAGTTCTTTGGTATTCTTTTCAAGCTCCTTTTCCAGACGCTTGATCTCTTTTACAAAATCAATCACCCCTTCAAGGGAAACAAAGCAGGTGGTGTTTCCTATCACCGAAGTGGCCGCAGATGTGGGCAGATTGTCTGAATCACAGAAGTAGAGACTTTCCAGCGTTGCCAGATTTGCAATCACAGACTTGTTTTCTGCAATGAGAAGTTTTTCCTTCTCATCTTCGGTATTGGCCAGCACCTTGATCTTCATGGACGGCTGAATATTCATTTCGCTCCGAATGTTCCGGATACCGGAAATCATTCCGAAGATAAACTCCATCTGTCCTTCGGCTGTTTCATCCCGAACAGCATCGTATACATCAGCATCATAGGGGTAAGCAGCCTTCATGACAGAGCCCTCGGTGGCCGGAAGAATATTGTAAATTTCCTCGGTCACAAACGGCATAAAGGGATGGAGCATGACCAGGATATCTTCCAATACCTTGGCAAGTACAGCCCTGGCAGTATCCCTGCGCAGTGTTCCCTCTTTTTCATAAAGGGCAGGTTTGGCGGTTTCCAGAAACCAGTCGCAGAACTCATGCCATACAAACTGGTACGCAGCAGAGGCAGCTTCGTTGAACCGATACTCTTCAATGCCGTCTTTAACGGCTTTGGCGGTTGCTGCAGATCTGGACATGATCCAACGTTCGGCCAGGGACAATTTGTCCTGTTCGATTTGTGTGTCGTTTTCCGTAATATGCATGAGCGCAAACCTGGAAGCATTCCAGAGTTTGTTTACAAAATGACGGTATCCTTCCACCCGGGATTCGGACATTTTTACATCACGGCCCTGGGCGGCAAAAGCTGCCAGCGTGAAACGGAAGGCATCGGCACCGTACTCATCAATTACTTTCAGAGGATCAATGACGTTCCCCTTGGATTTGGACATCTTCTTGCCGTGCTCATCTCTGACCAGAGCATGAATGTATACATCGTCAAAGGGCACTTCATCATCCATGCAATGGATACCCATCATCATCATACGGGCAACCCAGAAGAAGAGAATGTCAAAACCTGTTACCAGAACATTGGTGGGATAAAAGGTTTTGAGCAGGTCGGTATTTTCAGGCCATCCCATGGTGGAAAAGGGCCAGAGGGCGGAAGAGAACCAGGTATCCAGCACATCTGTCTCCTGGACAATCTCTTTGGATCCGCAGGTGGTACATTCTGTGGGATCGGTCTCTTCAACAATAACCGCCTTACAATCGGGGCATTTCCAAACCGGAATCCTGTGTCCCCACCAGATCTGACGGGAAATACACCAGTCACGGATATTGTCCATCCACTCAAAATAAGTTTTAGACCAATTATCCGGAATGATGCGTGTTCTGCCGGACCGGACCGCTTCAGAGGCTTTTTCCGCAAGGGGTGCCACTTTGACAAACCACTGCTTGGAGATGGAGGGTTCCACATCCGTATGGCAGCGATAGCAATTGCCAACACTGTGTTTGATGGGTTCTTTTTTCTCAAGAAGTCCCATCTCGGCCAGTGCCTCCACAGCTTGTTTGCGGCATTCAAACCTGTCCAGTCCTTCAAACTGGCCAGCCTCTTTTGACATCACACCATGGTCGTCGATAACTTTCAGCTTTTCAAGTCCGTGTTTCTCACCCAGATTAAAATCATTGGGATCGTGTGCCGGGGTAACCTTGAGGGCTCCGGTACCGAACCCAGTATCTACATAATCATCTTTAATAATGGGAATAACACGATCGGTCAGGGGCAGTACCACTTCGGTTTCTTTAAGATCTTTGAACCGCTCATCATTTGGATTAACCGCCACTGCGGTATCCCCGAACATGGTTTCAGGTCTTGTGGTGGCAACGGTCAGCCCTTTTTTCTGATCTTTAAAAGGATAGCGGATATAGTAGAGATAGCCATCCTTTTCTTCGTATTCGACTTCCAGATCAGCCAGAGCTGTCCTACATCTGGGGCACCAGTTTATAATATACTGGCCTTGGTAGATCAGGTCTTCTTTATAAAGCCTTACAAATACTTTACGGACTGCCTCGGACAAGCCTTCATCCATTGTGAAGCGCTCTCTGTCCCAGTCACAGGAAGCTCCCAGACGTTTGAGCTGATTGATAATGGCACCGCCTGATTTTTCCCGCCATTTCCAAACCTCTTCTATAAACTCTTCACGACCGAGCTGATCACGGGTTTTGCCTTCGGCAGCCAGTTTTCGTTCCACCACATTCTGGGTGGCGATACCGGCATGGTCGGTTCCCGGCATCCAAAGAACATTATAGCCAAGCAATCTTCGGTACCGGCACATGATATCCTGGATCACATTGTTCAGGGCATGGCCCATGTGAAGAACGCCGGTGAC
>PIVQ01000455.1 GCA_003354055.1 Desulfobacteraceae bacterium
CAGGCCCAGATCCTTTGCATGTTCCCTGAAATAAGTGCCGGGCAGAACCAGAAGGGGAAATACCTGGATATCATCTTCCATACCATGATCAATTACAAAATTCAGAGATGCAAGGAATCCTTCCAGCGTATCGCCTGGAAGCCCCACAATGAGGTCCAGTCTGGGGCGGATGCCTTGGGCCTTCAGGGCATTAACGCCTGAAAGAAAGGCCTTTAAATCGGTTTTCCGCCCCATTTGCTCAAGCACATGGGGATGAATACTTTGAAGGCCGATTTCAAATTCCGTAAACCCGGCCTGTTTGAGAAGGCCGGCGAGGTGATCATCTATGCGTTCCGCACGGATTTCACTGGACAGGGCCATCTGGGGAGCCGGATTGAGCTCTTTTATGGTTTCAAGAATCGGAACAAGGTTGGGCCGGGCGTTGAGGGTGGGATCCAGAAAGACTATTTCTCTTATATCATTTTGCCGGGCCCAGGTTATGGCCCGGGTAATGTGTTCGGTTTCTTTGAATATAAGTTTCCCCATGGATTTATTGTAATGGCAGAACCTGCAGCCAAAGGGGCAACCCCGCTGGGTTTCCAATAAAACAGGATCTCCTTTCTGCGGGGAAAGGATACCCTCTGTATAAGGGTTGGGGGATTGTGTAAAGATTTTACTGGATGCCTGATCTGAGACGCTTGAATTCTCTTCTGACTCGTCAGGGTGACTGGTTAAAAGCTGCCTGAACCTCCCCTCTCCCTGGCCATAGATTTTAATGTCAATAAAATCTTCATCGATCCCCGGTGTATCCCGGGTAATTTCAGGACCACCCAGAATAATTTTGGGGCCGGTGCTCCCGGTTTTGGCCTTGGCCTCTTTCGCTATGTAAAGACTTCGCTCCCGGTTCCAGCAGAATACGGTGAATCCCAGGATATCCGGATCAAAGTCAGCGATGTAATCCAGAATAAGGGTATCACTGCCATGGGAGGCCAGCATGGGATCAAGAATCTCTATCTGAGTATCCGGAATATCAGAAGCCGCCTGTTTCAGGCAGGCTGCACCAAAGGGAATATTTCCGGTTTTCAGACCGAAGCTGGATTTTGGAATGGGCAGCTGAATTAAAAGTGCCCGCATAGGTTTTTATCCTTAAATTTAAGGGCGTGGGAATCGTTACAAAATAACTTGATCTAAATCGTTTCCAAAACCCCTTAAAAGACTGGGTATTTTGAAAACAAAAGATCAAGTAATTTTGGAGCCGATCCTTAGCAATGAGGCGTTCAATCCGCATCTTTTTGCCGCGGACTGATCCAGAAGGTGTCCGAGTTCGCCTTCTTTACCTGGAAAGTACCCAATTGTTTTTTCCCATACTTCGTGGTCTTCCATACAATAATAGACCAGAACCTCAGGTGCGATTTCCCCGAATAACTTGGTAAGTCTCTGGTAGAGAGCAATTCTCAGGGGTTTAAAATACCGCATCTTATTGTCGAGGCCCAGGATGAATTCTCCATAGGGAATGGTGGACTCAGGAAATCTTTTTTCAACAATGGGTTTGAGCTGGGGCATGAACCTGAAGGTACCGATGCTGATCCAGACGACATCTGTTGGGGCTACATGATCGAATATGGATTGGATCACACGTTCATAGGCCTGTTCGCATCCATCATATAAGACCAGGGGATCAAAATGAAAGGCAAGTTTATAGCCTTTGGCTGCACATAATTTTGCCGTAGCCAGTCGTGCGGCAAGGGCTGCGGTTCCGCGCTCTTCAGACCGGATGATATCCGGGGTGTTGACTGACCAGGCCAGAATGGTTTTCCCGTTATGATCCAGATCCAGGAGGGAGTCCACATTCACGGTCTTGGTTTTAAGCTCAAGAGCAGCATTGTTTTGCCTGGCAAATTTTTCAACCAGAAAGGCCGGTATCTGGCTGATCGGTTCCCAGATCAGGGAGTCGGTGTATTCTCCGGTGCCGATGCGCAGTATTTTTTGTTTGGCAAACGCCTGGTCCAGGGCCTGGGATAAGGTGGCAAGTCCTGCAAAGTATTGAAGCACAGGAGGGTGAAAATAGGCCTGCAAAATGCAATAGGAACAATCCATGGTGCAGAAGGTGCCGGTGTGGAGAATGGTATAGTCGCAACAGGTATAATGGCTGGTGCCCGGGCATTCGCGGACAACTGCACCCCTGTTTTTGGTGATGTACAACAGGGTTTTTGCAAAGGTTATCGGGTCTTTGGATCCGTTGATCAGATCATATACCGGCTGGGAGTTTTTAACGATTTCAGGTTCAATACCTGTTTTTGAAATCAGGTATTCAATCTCATCATCGCGATCCAGACCGGCATCAAGGAATAAGCGGTCGAGTCTCATATCTTCACCCTGCCCTTCATCTTTTCAACAGATCTTTAAAGCCTTCGCTGTCAGGCAGAGTATTCAGACCTGTCAGTTGGTCCTGAAGTTCTTTCGGGGATTTAAAGTTGAATGAGATGGAATAGACCATGCTTTCAAAATTTTCAGGCAGTACCATTCTGACGCCTTTGGGCAGTTTTAATGCCCGGAATTGTTTGGCAGAAGACTTTTTTGCCAGGTCGAGCTTAGGAAACCTACGTTGGAACAGCTTGGCTCTCAGAAGGTTTCCGGCTGCGGAAAGATCCCTGTGAGCAGGACTGTTATCTGATTTCTCGTCTGGTTTTAGAATGTCGGTGACTTCTTTTTCCATGAAGAGTTCCGACACCGATATTTTTTCTCTGGCGCAGATTTCTCTTGCCCAGGTCATGATTTCCATCTGTTTGGAAGAGGATACTTTTACGTTTGCAAAAAGGTCAAGAAATGCTTTTGCAGCTTCAGGGTCAAGACCAACCATTGTTTTGGCGGCTTTGACAGACAGACCGCCGGTATCAAGAAGTGCCATGGCCGGATGGGGTAGCTTACGGATACGGGTCAGATTTTTAATATACCCGGCATTAAGTTTTGTATTAAAAATTGCCGGGGAGGCTTCTGCCATCTCCTTTGCATCCATGTAAAGATTTAGCAGGGCAATGGCCCGGATCACTTCGCCGGGTGAAAGTTCCCGCTGGAATGCATTTTCAGCTACGGCCAGTTTTGCAAGGTCTTTTTCAGAACCGCCTGCAGCAACACGGCAGGTAATGGTTTTCCACCCAAGGGTTGCAGCAACTGCCAGCCGTTTGAACCCTGATACCATTATGAATCCTTCATCTTTACTGCAAATCAGGGGAGGAACGCAAAGACCGACTGAAGCCATGGAAGCGGCCAGGGCTGAAGAATCGTCATCAGCCCTGGTGATTCTGAATTCTGTGTCAGCCGTATTAATGGCTGACACTAAAATTTTTGAAATCTGAAAGTCCTGCATCCGTTAGATGGTCTCTCCGGTCAGGCGGTTAAAGATCTCTTTGTAGGTCTTGCTTGTATTTTCTATGATCTCGGGAGGCAGTTCCGGTCCGGGAGGGGTTTTGCCCCAGCCTGAATTAGTAAGCCAGTCTCTGACGGCCTGTTTGTCAAAACTTCTCTGTCCCCTGCCGGGTGTATAATCGTCCAGAGGCCAGAACCTGGATGAATCCGGGGTCAGTATTTCATCAATCAGGATGATCTCACCGTCAAGCATACCGAATTCAAATTTGGTATCGGCAATAATGATCCCTTTTTCCAGGGCCAGTTTTGCGCCCCTGTTGTATATTTCAAGGCTCAGGTCCCGCAGTTTTTCAGCATTTTCCTTGCCGATGATATTGATGGTCTCCTCATAGCTGATATTGATGTCATGATCTCCGATTTCAGCTTTGGAAGACGGCGTATATAAAGGTGTTTCAAGTTTGTCGGATTCTTTGAGTCCCTCAGGAAGGCGGATGTCGCAGACATGGCCTTCTTTCTGGTATGATTTCCATCCGGATCCTGAAATATACCCCCGGACAATACATTCTACAGTCAGGGGTTCTGCCTTTTTAACCAGCATACTCCGGCCTTCAAGGGTCTTTCTGTATTTTAGGAATGCTTCGGGGTAATCATCAACATTCGTGCTGATGATGTGGTTTTTAACAATGTCTTCCATCTGCTTGAACCAGAAAACTGAGATCTGATTCAATACCTTACCCTTATCGGGAATGGTGTTTGGCAGAACAACGTCAAATGCGGAAAGCCTGTCAGTTGTAACCATGAGCAGGGCGTCTCCGGTATCAAAGATATCTCTGACCTTACCCTGTCTGACCAAGGGAAGTCCTTCATATTCTGTGTCTGGAATTAAAGTCAATTTAAGTCTCCTTTTAGAATAACAATTCTTTACAATAATTTTGCTGATTAATAGCATAGAATAGGGTATTTTTCTATTCTTTGAACAAATTTTTACATAAGATAAAAAATGAAGTGGTTTGGAAAAAGACAAGACTTGACCTGAACCATTCATCATAATATGTTTAGGCCGGTTATGCTAATGATCTTAGAGTAAGGGTTTTATTATAAGAAATTCTTAATTTAGGGACCGCGCAAAAATAACTTCACATAGTCGGTTTGCAAAAACCCTTAAAACATTGGGTATTTTGCATACAGAACGTGAACTAATTATTGCGCGACCCCTTAGGTAACCGGATCGATAAGAACAATTTTTAATCTATGAGGAAATCCATGAAACGGATCTTAGTCTTTCTTTTGTACCTATTGATTTTTAGCCTGTGGCTCGTCTCACCGGCTTTTTCCCAGCCCCACTATACACTCAAGGAGTTGTGCCGGCTGGCCAATGAAAATGCAGAAACCATTAAAATTGCAGATGAAGATCTGTATATAGCAGAGCAGGAAAAAGAGCGGGCTAAGTCTGTACTCATCCCAAGAGCAACATTGTACGGCAGTTATCTGAATTATAAAAAAGATGATGTCTACTCCCCGGATGTGAATAGCGTGGGCGGAAAACTGACCCAGTCCTTTACACTGAACGGTAGAGAACTCATTGCCTATGACGTAAGCAAAAAGGGAATCGAAAAGGCCGTTTTTTCAAAAGAGACTGTCAGATCAGATTATATTTTAAAGGTTGCCGAGTCCTATATAACTACCCTGAAAAACAAACGTCTGGTCGAAGTGGCTGACGCCGAGACGGAACGCCTGACAACTTATCGGAATTCAGTAAAAGAAAAACTGAGTGTGGGTAATGTCACAAAGACAGATCTTTACAGGGCTGAAGCTGAATTATCAAGATCCCTGACCGATCAGATCATAGCTGTAAATGATGTGGAAACCTCCAAGGCAAACATTGTCCGGCTGTCAGGTATCGAAGATGAGTTCAGCGTCTCCGCAGCAGACATTGACCCTCAGGATGGGTTTACCATTACCGAACCTGAAATCAGGGCCCAGGCTCTGAAAAACAGGTATGAGATCAAAGAGGCCCAAAAAGCAATTGAGATAGCAACTCGCACAGTGGCCTATGAAAAAGGTGATTACTGGCCAAGTATTGACCTGGAAGGCGGTTATAATGAAAATGATATCCGTTACGGGAATGACATCAGCAGTGGTGATTATGATACTGAAAATCTCTATATCCAGGCCGAACTCAGCTTCACCTTATATGATGGTGGTCTGAGAAAGGCCGAGGTTCGCCAGGCACTGGCCGAAGAAAGGCAGGCAAAGCATGCATTGACCAATCAGGAAAAAGTGGTTGTTCTTGAATCAAAAACATCTTTTCTCGAATTTGAAACCGCGAAGAATGCTCTGATTAACCTTGAGGACGAGGTCAAGTCTGCCCAGGAAAACTATACGGCGGTACAGATGCAGTTCAAATACGGAATGGCTGACAGCATTGACATCATGGATGCCAATAAATTACTGGTAGATGCGCAAAGACGGATGTCAAACGCAGAATACACCTATTACCTTGCCATTTTAAGAATTATTCACACCCAGGGAGATATCTTGACCCAGCTTTTAGCTGATAACGGTGAATGAGCCAGGATTCAATTAAACGATATCTTGTGAAAAACGGTTAAACCCTATTGCATACGGTATGCATGGGGTTTGCTGTTTTTGGATATAACTGAATTATTAATGTTTTAAGCGACTAAGCTTGACTATTTTTCAGGTGTTCCTTATCCTTTTACGTATTGTTCGTTTCTTGGATAAACATGATGCAAAGGAGACAACCATGTACGAAATCATTGCGAACCCTGAAGAC
>PIVQ01001252.1 GCA_003354055.1 Desulfobacteraceae bacterium
CCCAGTCTGTCTCCCATATTTTTTGCCGCCTTTCTGGTTGAAAATGAAATTTACGACCAGTTCGGCATGAAATTCGATGACCTTGTCCTTGACTTTGGCGGCACCCTCTACCTGGATGACGACGATGATATTACCGCCACCCCGTTCTGCAAGTTCGGAGTAAAACAGGTCAAACGCTAAAATACCCGGGACAGGAATTCAAGCAGTTCTGCTTGAATTCCTGTCAGGTTTAAATAAAAAAACGGAAAAATTTAAGTTATGTCTAAAACCATTATACCATTCGGCCCTCAGCATCCAGTGCTGCCCGAACCTATCCACCTGTCCCTTACCGTTGAAGACGAAATCGTCATAGAAGCGGTCCCGGCATTTGGTTATGTGCATCGGGGACTTGAAAAACTGGCTGAAATAAAAGACTTTAATCAGATGATCCAGGTAGTAGAACGCGTCTGCGGCATCTGCTCCATGATCCATGCCATGTGTTATTGTGAAGGCCTTGAAACCCTGATGAAGGTTGAGGTCCCGAGACGCGGGCAGTTCCTCCGGGTCATCTGGTCCGAACTTCACAGAATTCACAGCCATCTGCTCTGGCTTGGGCTTTATGCCGATGCCTTCGGGTTTGAATCCGTATTTATGCAGTTCTGGAAAATCCGGGAAAAGATTATGGATATCAACGAAGCCACTGCCGGAAACCGGGTTATCGTATCGGTCAACCAGGTCGGCGGCGTCCGCAGAGATCTGTCCCCTTCCAAATGCGATTGGATCTTAGAAGAGCTCAAAGCAGTTGAAAAAGGTGTTAAAGATCTCGAATCCACCATGCTCAACAACTACACGGTAAAGAAAAGAACCGTAGGCAAAGGCATACTCACCACGGAGCAGGCCTATGAGCTCGGTGCAGCCGGTCCTACCCTGAGAGCCTCCGGTATTGCCCAGGATATGCGTCAGCTTAAATACGAAGCATTTGACGAGCTTGATTTCGAACCTGTTGTGGAAACCGCAGGAGATGCATACGCCCGCGGCGTGATTCGCTTCAGAGAAACCATTCAGTCAATTGATCTGGTCCGCCAGGCCATTTCCCGCCTGCCTCAGGGTGATACCTTTGTCAAAGTTAAAGGGAAACCCGAAGGCGAGATCGTCCAAAGGGTGGAACAGCCCCGCGGCGAGTGCATGTACTACATCAAGGCCAACAAGACAAAGTTCCTGGATAGGTTACGTATCCGCACCCCGACCTTTGCCAATATCCCGCCTCTGGCTGCTATGCTGCCGGGTATGGAACTGGCCGACGTACCTGTATTGATTCTCTCCATTGACCCTTGTATCTCTTGCACGGAGCGATAAGATGATTAAGAATATATTTAAGAATTTTGTATCCAAAAGTGCGACCCGGCCCTACCCCATTGAGGTGCGCCCCGGATTTAAGAATGCAAGGGGTGAACTGGCCAATAAAGTCAACGAATGTACACTTTGCGGCATCTGCGCCAAAAAATGCCCGTCCCAGTGCATTACCGTAAATAGAAA
>PIVQ01000456.1 GCA_003354055.1 Desulfobacteraceae bacterium
GGTATCTTTGTGGTTTCCGCCGTAATCTTCCAGGTGCTACTCTCTGTGTTCAAGGTAAATATACTCAAACCGATTGTCCTGATCGGTACCTTTGCCCTGGCCATGGCCTTTGCCGCCAATGACCTGGTCAACTTCATCGGCGTCCCCCTGGCCGGACTCAACGCATTTCAGAGTGCCCTGGCATCGGCAGACCCCATGAATGCCACCATGGAAGCCCTGAGCAAGAAAGTCCAGTCCCAGACCTTTATTATGCTCATCGCCGGTGCCATCATGGTGATCACTCTCTGGGTATCCAAAAAGGCAAGATCCGTTACAGAAACCGAGCTCAGCCTTGGCCAGCAGGATGAGGGCATGGAGCGGTTTGAATCCGTATGGCTGTCAAGACGGATCGTCAACCTGTTTGACAGTCTGTTCAACTCCGTAAAGGATGTCACCCCGCCGCAACTTCGGGAAGCCATTGCAAAACGGGTTACCCCTTTGACCGAAACCACCCATGTGTCCCAAAAGGAAAAGCCCTCCTTTGACCTGGTCCGGGCATCTGTAAACCTTATGGTTGCCTCTGCCGTGGTCTCCTTTGCCACCTCTTTGAAACTGCCCCTGTCCACTACCTATGTCACCTTTATGGTGGCCATGGGCTCCTCATTCTCCGACCAGGCCTGGGGAAGGGAAAGTGCCGTCTTCAGAGTGACCGGGGTTCTCACCGTTATCGGCGGCTGGTTCATGACCGCCTTTATCGCCTTTGTGGCAGCATTTATTGCCGCCAATATTATCTACCATTTCAGTATAATAGGTATTGTCGGCCTGATAATCTTCGTCGGTGTCATGGTCTGGAAAAACAAGAAAAAACATGAAGGCCAGGAAAAAACCAAAGAAGAGATCACCATTTTCCATCTGAAAAAGGTTGAAAACTTCCAGGAATCCGTATCAGACACCTTTGATCATCTGGCCTATCAGCTGAAAGGCATCAGAGAATCCTTTGACGCCACCTTTGACGCCCTGTTTGATGAGGATATTGAGACCCTCAGGATCGAGCGAAAACGAGTCAAGCAGTTCCAGATGAGTACCAACATCATCATTGCCAATATCTTCAAGGTACTCCGCCTGCTCCAACGGGAGGACAACCAGGTCTCCTACAACTACTACCAGATTATCAGGCGTCTTCAAAAGCTTTCAGACGGCCACAGGGATACGGTGATCCGGTCCACCATGCATGTGGCCAACAGCCATAAGGGACTGCTGGATGTTCAGGTAGAAGAACTCAAGGAAATCAAAAAGGTGATTCTTTATATTCTACACCAGGTGGAAATGGCCCTGAGCCAGAAAGATATTGTGGACTGCCACCATATCGGCGCCCAATTCCATTATCTTCGGGAACTTACGGATGATTTCAATGCCAATCAGATTGAAAGAATCCGGGATGAATCCTCAAAAACCAGATTGAGTATCATGTTCTACGCCATTTCAGGTAATTGTGTCATGATGGCTAAACAGACGGTTAAACTTCTGGAAATCTTCAACGAGGCTTTTCCCCTGGATGACCGAAAAAAAGCCTGCAAATAATGCTTGGACGAGAACTCACCCATCTGCCTCGTTGCTGCAAAAGTCTGAAAGCCTCATGTACAGTAGTACACTCCGGTTTCAGACTTTCTTGCGCCTTGCATATGGGCAAGTTTTCATCCAAGCACGAGTTTTTGAACAATTCCTAAAAAATAAAGACAAAGGGCTGGTATCTTACGATACCGGCCCTTTAATTTTAAAAGCAAGGCTTAGTATTCAGCCCTTGCATTGTTTTTCCAGCCAGACCACTGCTTTTTCGACATGGTCGGTGCGGCCCATGACAATGAACTCTGTGGGTACGTTGATGACCTTATCATGGGAGGGATCGAATTCAATGTCTCCGTCTTTTTGTTTCATTCCCAAAAGCAAAAGGCTGAATCGTTTTCTAAGATCCAGATCTGCAATGGATTTTCCCAAAAGCTGGGACTGATCCGTAATTGATAGTTGATTGATCCGCAAGTTGCCCTGGTTGCTCCGGAGCATGGAATCTAAGAAATCCACTGCTGTGGGGCGGATCATTTCCGAGGCCAGGCGCAGGGCACCGATCATATTCGGAGAGACCACACCGTCAGCGCCGGCCTTCATTAACTTGGGTTCCAGTTTCCGGTTGGTCATTCTGGAAATAATCCGGATGGACTCATTCATCATCCTTGAGGTCATGGTGATATAAAGATTATCCTTATCCGAGGGCAAGGTAATGATAATACCGGCAGCCTTTGAAAGACCGGCAGAGATTAGAACATCATCATCTGTGGCATCTGCCTCTAAAAACAAGAACTCGTCAATTACAGACCGGCACAGCTCAATCGGTTCGGTTGCTTTTTCTATTAGTACGATTTTCTTTTGATTTTTAGCCAATTCCGCCAATACCGGGCGCCCGGTTTTACCGCCGCCGCAGACTATAAAATGATCCGTTAACCCTTTAATTTTTTTTAGCATTCTTTTTTCCCTTATCGCACCTGTCAATTCACCCTCAATAATTGCCGCCGTGACCATTGAAATCGCATAGAGGAGAACCCCCATACCGGAAATGATCAGGCAGATGGTAAACAATTCCGCAGCTGTATTGCCTGACACCTGAACCACTTCACCATAGCCCACGGTGGTCAGGGAGATGACGGTCATGTACAGACAATCCATGAGATCTGCATCCGGAACAATTATATAATACCCGATGGTTCCGCCCAGGATGACCAGAATAACTAACAGCACGGAAAGATAGATTCTTTTCTTTAGCTCCATATCCCTTTCCCGACGATTAAAATAGAAAACTTAAGTTATAAAACCGAATTTAATAAAAATAGTAACTTAAATTACCAACGATGTGACCTTAAAGTCAATTCATAAACCGACCTAACCAAATTCCATGCTTGACTTCCAGTGGTTCCCGTTGCACATTATATAGATATATCCAGGTCAGATAACTTATAAAGTCGTATGGGATAAGAATGAGACGATTCCTTGTCATCAGTATCTTTGTTCTCTTATCCTTTTCTTTACTGCTCCCGGCGTATGGGAAAAGTAGCATACCTGCGTCTAAAAACGGAATACTTGATCTGACGGACTGGAATTTTACCGAGAATGGTCCTGTACCCATGTCAGGCCAGTGGGAATTCTTCTGGCAAACCCATCTTCCTCCCCAAAATGACGGAACGGATAACCCGGTGGTTTATCCCCGGGATTCGCTGATCCGGGTACCAGGCGCCTGGAATAGTCTCGACATAAACGGAAAAGCGTTGCCCGGTCAGGGGATTGCCACCTACAGGCTTTTGCTAAAACTACCGCCTGCATCCCATGACCTTGGATTCAAATTTCTGGATATGGCCACAGCATTTAAAGTCTATTTAAACGGGAAAAAAATATTCTCATCAGGCATTCCCGGCAAAACAAAACAGGATACTATTCCTCAATACGCCCCGGGTGTAATTCTCATCCCCGATAGTGAACTACACTCTCAGATGGAAATTCTGATCCATGTGTCAAACTTCCACCATTGGCAGGGCGGCATGTGGGAAATCATTACTATAGGCGATTTCAATGACTTGAATCGTATCCGGGAAGAAAAACTCTTTAAAAATGCCATTCTTTTCGGAAGTATTTTTATCATGGGAATCTATCATGTTTTCCTCTACCGGTTCAGACCCAAGGACAGATCCCCCCTCTATTTCGGCTTATTTTGCCTTATGGTGGCCATTCGCCCCATGACCCATGGAGAACGTTACCTGCTTGAGTTATTGCCGGATATGATCCCCTTTACCCTTTTTCTGCAACTCAACTATATCTCTTTCTATTTTTGCGTCCCGCTTTTTTCGTACTACACCCTGACCCTTTTCCCGGACCAGGTCTCCAAAAATGTGATTCATGGAATCGCGGTTGTCGGCATGCTGGCCTCTGCGGTAACCCTGATTTTACCCCCCCACATCTTTACGGCCTTTATGCCATATCTCCAGGGAGCCACCCTGATTGCCGTGGGCTACGGTGCGATCTGCGTAATACGGGCCGTAAGGCTGAAGAAACAGGATGCCGGTATTTTTATAACGGGTTTTCTGCTGTTTGCCCTGACCATCCTAAATGACGTTCTATACACCAGGCAGGTCATCAATACGATCCACATTGTCCCCTTGGGATTGTTTATATTTATCCTGTGCCAGTCGATTTTATTGTCCAGGCGGTTTTCCAGGGCCTTTGCCATGGTGACACAGCACAGGACTGAACTTGAGGCTGAGATTATCCGCCGGAGCCGTATTGAATCAGACCTTGCCGAGAGCGAGTTCAAATTCAGACAGATGGCTGACTTCCTTCCGGTCCCCCTGTGTGAAACAGATAAGGATTTAAACATTGTCTATGCCAATCAGGCTGCCCTTGAATGGCTTGGCTATCCTGAGGAAGAAATGACCACCGGTATGCCCTTATCCACCTTATTTTTAGTACCGAACACACAATACTTCAACCTAACCGGCCCTGCGATACTGGGGCACAAAGAAATGTCCCTCATCCGGAAAGACGGAAATCATGTGTGGGCAATGGTTGAGACCTCAAAGATCCTTATCAAGGAAAAAATTTTTGGGCTGCGCATTTGTTTTGTGGATCTGGCTGAACGAAAAAAGGCTGAGGCAGCATCTCTTTATGCTGCTGAACAGGAAAAATACGCCCTGGTGGGTCAGGTGGCCGGTAAAATGGCCCATGATTTTAACAATATTTTGGGTGCCATCATGGGGAATACCGAACTCTCCCTTATGGACTGCAAGGACGAGGAAACCGAAGAGAACCTTAATATTATACTGGATCAGACCAAACGCGGTCATATTCTCACCCAGAATCTTGTGGCCTTTGCCAGGGATCAGGATCCACAATTGGGGTGCTTTAATATAAACCGGAGAATTGATCTTGTCATCTGTCTGTTAAAAAAAGACCTGAACCATATAGACATCATCACAACCTATGATGAGAATTTGCCGGAAATGATGGCCGATGAGGGAATGATAGAACAGAGCCTGGTCAACATGGTTCAAAATGCAATCCATGCCCTGAGTCTTACCTCCGATCCGAAACTTGTGATTGCGACCCGGTTAAATAAGGAGATGGTCGAGATTGTCATTTCGGACAACGGATGCGGGATTCCGGAAAAGGCCCATCCGGACATTTATACCCCCTCATTCACCCTCAAAGGCAGCAAAGATGTGGCAGGAGTCTATGCCAGCGGCATCAAGGGGGCGGGATACGGTATGGCCAATGTAAAAAAATACATGG
Organism: Desulfobacteraceae bacterium; assembly: GCA_003354055.1. Next base: position 5,308 of record PIVQ01000456.1, read on the forward strand.
GCAAGCACAGCGGAACAATTTCATTTACAAGCCATCCCGGTAAGGGAACCACTTTTGTTCTGTCTCTTCCCGCTGCCACGAAAACAAGTTGTCCGAAAACAAAAGAAAACGGACCCTCTATAATCCGCGGGGTAACCGGAAAGCATATTCTTGTGGTGGAAGATGAATCAGCCATCTCAACCGTTTTTCAAAAGATTCTCACCCACCCGCCCTTTGCCAACACAGTTACCATTGCAGATACCGGCCAGGCGGCCATGGACATATTTGACTCATCGAAGTTTGATCTGGTCAGCCTGGATTATATGCTGCCCGGGAAAACCAACGGTATAGATGTCTATCATCATATCCGGGATAAAAACAAAGAAATACCGATTACGTTTGTCTCCGGCAATATGGAATTTATTGCCTCCATCCAGAAGATGATCCAAAAAGACCCCTTTCTTGGGCACCTGTCAAAACCCTGTGACAACACCACCTATGCAACTGCAATAGAGCGCTGGTTGCCCGGCGGTTGATCCGCCGTTTGTTTCGCCGTTTGTTTCGGCGACAGCTCGTAAAACACATAAAAAAACGGCCTTCCCCATTTGGGAAAGGCCGTTTTTTAGTTCTTCTATAATCTAACTAAATCAAAGAATGATTTAGTACAATTACATCTTGCTTCCTTCTGCATGGCTCTGCAGTTTTACTTCAACTTTTTCAGTCAAAGAAGCATAGTATTTTCTCAGGATAACCAGAACTTCTTCACGGCCAAAGTGATCAACAACTTCTTCGTTGTTGGACAGTGCGTGACGCAGTTTGGTACCGGAAAGGATAACTCTGTCATC
>PIVQ01001253.1 GCA_003354055.1 Desulfobacteraceae bacterium
CCAATTCGTTCAATTTTCTGACTTTGCAGCACACGTAACAGCATAGTTTGAGCTGATAGTGAGATTTCTCCTATTTCATCTAAAAAGACGGTACCACCGCTTGCCTGCTCAAACCTGCCTTGTTTGCGGTGAACGGCCCCTGTAAAAGCGCCTTTCTCATGACCGAATAATTCACTTTCCAATAGCGTAGCAGGATAAGCTGAGCAATTGATTACAATGAATGGTTTTATTGACCGACCACTTACTTCATGAAGGGCTTTGGCCACCATTTCTTTTCCAGTCCCGCTTTCACCCTGTATTAGAACGGTTGCATCGGTTGGTGCAACATCCTCAATCAGCTTATATATAATTTGTATTTTGGGGTCTTTGCCCACCATTCCTTGATATCCGGATACTTTGTCAATTCTGCTTTTTAGCCCCTTGATTTCCTTTTCATGCTCAGATGCTCTATAAATTGCTCCGGAAGCTTGTTTGAGTATCAAATTAATGACATCCATTTCCGTTTTTACACAAACACAATCATCAGGGCACGAAATAAGAATCGCACCTAAAACCTGTTTGTGATGGTGGAACGGAAATATTGCCATGCGTGAAGATTTATTAAGTCCTTGAGGTAATGGTAATGCTTCAATTTCATCATTTTTTAAAAAAACAGGAGAGGCTATTTGGTTCGCTTTAGTATAGAGCGGATCAAAATTTTCTTTTTCTAATGAAATGAAGTTGTTTTCTATAACAAGATAGGGGATTTTTTGGTCTTGATCAAAAACAATCATCGACAGGTCCTTGCATTCCACAATGTCTTGAAGCGTTTCAACTAAAAAGGAACAGATCCGTTTCAAATCAGGCAAAGCGGCAATTTTTTGAGAAACAGAAAATGTTGTCATCATTTGGTTGTGCGCTCTATCAAGATCTCTATTTTTTTGCACTAAGGTTTGATTATATTCCTTTAGTTTGGCCGTATATCCGGCAATTCTTCCAAGCATTGCATTGTAGGCTGTTACCAGCTTATTGACTTCAGCGGGACCTTTGACATCAAGGCGTATATCAAGGTTTTCTTCATCAATGTTTTTTACGGTATTTGTTAATATTATCAGGGGCTGTAGTAAGAGGGAGATTAAAAATTGGCCAATAAAAAGAGAAACAACCAATACTGCGCCGGTGATCAAAGTCATTTTAATACTCAGCTGTTTTACCTTTGCCCTATAGGGTTCTTCGGAAATACCCAATCGCAGAACACCAGCCTTTTCTTTAAAGATCGGCCAGCGAATATCGATGAACCGTTCATTCGTTTCTGAAATCAGTTTCACTACATTTTTATTAATACTATTCCCCTGGGAATTAATACTGATGAGATTTATGGGAACACCTGCAGAAAAGGTATGAACCAACACGTTTTGATTATTGAGAATAAAAAGATATGAAACTGATGATTCGCTTTGCAATTGATCGTCTAATATTTTTTGCACAGCCACAAGATCATTAACCAGAATCTTATCAGTGACATCTAAAGA
>PIVQ01000457.1 GCA_003354055.1 Desulfobacteraceae bacterium
CTGTCCCGGCTTATTTCATAGAGGAAATAGGTTTTTATGCTTACCTAATTTTTAATGAGAGACATAGCGACCGCCGGTCCGGATGTGATGTCCGGCCTGATTGAACAATTTTTTGCGTATCTAAAATTTGCTCCGAAAAATCCGTGAAACTGCGGTCCAGTGGGTCCTCATACAACACAGATTTTTTACTCCGCTGCATTTAAGATCCGCTAAAAAATTGCAATCTAATGGCTCGGACATCACATCCGGACCTACCCGGTCGAGTAACCGTTGGCGGCCTTCATAATTCAGGGAGGGGAAGTTTACAGAACTGATGAGGAGATATTGTAGCCTCTTGCGATACTTCTAAGGGGGTATCACATTCTTCATAAAGGTCTCTCCAAGTGGGGGGAGCTCCGCTTTTGTCCAATTCTTTTCAAATGCGGTTGCTGAACCATGGGGCATTTTTCCTGTTGCAATTTGGAACAGAGTAGAGATACTCTACAACTCGGTTGACGGATTTGTTTCGATAAAATCTATTTCAGGGGTTCGAATAAATCTGAATTTACACAGGGAAAATATGCCTGTTTTCTACTCTAATATCAACTTATCAGGGCAAATTTTTCTGATAATAAATAGTTATGTGCTTGAGTGAAACTAATGAAAAAACAATTTCGTGTTAATATCCGACTTAGATGGCTGGTAAATTTAATAGTCATTGTCTTAACGGTTGAATCATTGCTGGATATTTATAAGTATGTTGTCCATAGCCCAATAATGCTATCTATGGAAGCCCTGTCTATTATTCTCGTCTGCAACTTTGTTCTTATTGGCTGTTCTATTTATTTGAATAAGTTGAAATATGTCATCGGCGATGAGGAGTTAGTCATCAGGTGGGGTTTGGGGCGAGATAAGTATTACCAATTATCAAATACTTGCAAGATCAAAGAAATTTCCGGTCTTGTTTCATACGTAAAGGTCTACTTTAGCGAAAAAACAATGCCTGTTACATGTCTGGTTGACAATCGTGAGGGATTTGTAGAAACCTTACAGGAAAGAAGTAAAAAATCTGGGGCGCAGGGTCTGCTTCTTTAGATTAGCATTAGTGCCTTTTCGACAGGGAAAATTAAAAATTAGGACATAACCATTCACTGGTGCGCAACGAAATTTAGACCATCTTAAAAACAGTGATAGCCGGGTTGCCCGGCCCGGTGGCAGCTATCTGAAATGAACTTGGATTTTATATAAAATAGTCGGATATGTTCCAGTCCGTATCCCCGTTTGGCGAAGCCCAACGGGGATACGGTCACGAGAGTCTGATGGAAATTCTTAGGCCACTTTTGACATCTTCATCCCTGATTTGTCTGCCAGTGATATATCCATGGGTCTGGATCTGACCCAGGTCTTTTTTAAAAGACTAAAGACGTCTTTGGGCATGCCCGCGGGTAGGTCCACAACGGTAAAGTCCTTTTTAATGGTCACTCCTGAGATGAATTTGCTTTCAAGACCGGCTTCGTTGGAAATAGCGCCCACAATGTCTCTGGCGCTGACCCCGTGGGTGCGGCCCACTTCGATGCGATACCGGTCCATGCCTTTTTTCAGGGGGCGGGGGGCTTCGTCTTGAACAGGCTGCTTTTCTTTTCTGACCATTGGCTTGGGGGCTACTGGTTCTTGGGTCACAGGCTTTCTGGTCACAGGTTTTTTGGTCCGCTTCTCCATCCGTGGCTTTTTATCCTGCCTATCATTTTGAAACTTAGGGGCTGACTGTTGTTTTTGCGGCGCTTTTTTCTCAAGCAGAAAAGGGGTGTCGCCGTGGGCCAGTTTGCCTAAGGCCGCTGCAACAGCAGCCATGGGTACATCTTCTTCTTCGGCATAGGTGGTTACCAGATCCTGGAAAACATCCAGATCTTCTGATGACAACGCCTGGGTAATGGCGGCTTTAAAGTCGGTTACCCGTTTTTTATTGATGGCCTTGTTGGAGGGCAGATGAATCTCTTCAATTTTCTGGCCGGTGGCCTTTTCAAGCTTTCTGATCATCCAGCGTTCTTTGGGATAGATGAGCATCAGGGCATCTCCTTTTCGGCCTGCCCTGCCGGTTCTGCCGATCCTGTGGATATAGGGCTCTGTCTTGCTCGGCATATCATAGTTGATGACATGGGAAATCCGGTCCACATCTAATCCACGGGCTGCCACATCGGTTGCTACCAGAATATCGATATGCCCGTTTTTCAGTCGGCTTACGGTTTTTTCCCTGGCACTCTGGGCCATGTCGCCGTTAAGGGCCTCTGCCTTGAACCCATGATCTTCAAGACTTTTACTTACATCAAGGGTGGAGGATTTTGTTTTGACAAACACAATAACCCCGTCAAAGGTTGTGGCGTCAAGAATTCTTGGCAGGCCGGCAGCTTTGCTGCAGCCTTTTACCAGCCAGGACTTCTGGGAGATATTTTCAACTCCGATAGACTGGGAACGAAGGATAATCTCTTCGGGATTTTTAAGATGGGTCTGGGCGATTCTCCGGATCGGTCCGGGCATTGTGGCGGAGAATAAAGCGGTCTGGGTCTTTTCCGGGGTCTGCTGAAAAATCCACTCCACATCATCAATAAATCCCATGTGGAGCATTTCATCTGCCTCGTCCAATACCTTGCAGAATAAATGGGCCAGGGAGATGGTTTTTCGCTTCATATGGTCCATGAGTCTGCCCGGGGTGCCTACAATGACATGGACCCCCTGTTTAAGACGGTTTAACTGAATGCCGTAGCTTTGACCCCCGTATACCGGTAATACGGAAAGACCTTTCATGCCTCTGCCGTAGGTTTGAAATGCCTCTGCCACCTGGATGGCCAACTCCCGTGTGGGAGTCAGAATCAATACCTGGGGTTTTCTTAAGGTCAAATCAATTTTGGATAGTAGGGGCAGGGCAAAGGCAGCTGTTTTGCCGGTACCGGTTTTTGCCTGTCCGATAAGATCACTGCCCTGGGCCAGAAGGGGGATAGCCTTGGCCTGGATTGGGGTCGGGGTTTCATAACCGGCTGCGCGGACTGCTGACTGCACAACGGTGCTAAGGGGCATGTGTTCAAACCCGGTTTCGGGCGTTATATCTTGGGACATGGGGTGTTGGAAATCCTTATTGAAAAATTAATCCGGCTTAGAATGGTGGTCTGCCGGACGGAATGCACTAAAAAATATCTATTATAGAGAAAATTTTATATTTTTGCAAGAACTATTTGAAATTTTTATAGAAACTTGGAGGCTGTCTTAATTTGACAGGCGTCTGGACGGGGCCGGGTTTATGATGTATTCTATCCGGCGGAAAGTTCAATGGCACAGGCGGTCACAGAAGGAAAGGGTGTGGATCTTTTAACTTGGAATCTTGTTTACGGATGTTTATCGCTTTTTTCCGGTATGGGAAGTATCGGTCTTGCGGTCTATCTCGTTCATGACTGGCATAACAAAGGGGCCAGGCAACTGCTCTTTTTATTGGTTTGCTCGGGGGTATGGTCTGCGGGATACGGGTTGGAACTGTTATGCCCGGATCTGACGGTCAAGCTCTGGTGGGTGAGGGTTGAGTATGTCGGGGCGGCCTACGTCGGGCTTATGCTGTTCCGGTTTGTTCTCATGGTAACAGGACCGTCAAAGATGCTTTCCGGGAAACTCGTTAAAGGGCTTTGGGTGATACCTGCCCTGGTGATCCTATCCGGATTTACCAATGAATGGCACCATCTTCTCTGGAGGGATGCATGGCTGGTTGTCAACCCTAAGATTCAAGCGCTTCAATTTAACCGGGGACCTGCTTTTTTGCTCCATGTGACCTTTTCGTATTCCTTGATTCTGATCTCTTTTGTTCTTCTTATCAAAAGTCTGATTTCATCCGTAGGGGCTCTCCGGATGCAGGTCATAGTCATGCTGCCGGGTATCATCCTGCCATGGATAGCCAACGGACTTTACCTCACAGGAATACCCGGGTTGTCTTATGTGGATTTGAGCCCGCTTGCCTTTATGGTCACCTGTATGGTCTTTGCCGTAGGGCTTTTTCGTTATCACCTGGTCAATCTGATTCCTCTGGCCCATGAGGCGGTTATGGACGGATTGGGGGATCCGGTTATTGTTCTCGATATGGACGACCATCTTGTGGAGATCAACCAGGCATGCTTGGATTTGTCTGATCAGGATCGATTCGGGCGCATTCACATGACAAAAATATTTCCTGGGCTATATAAAGTGGTCAGCCGGTCCAGGGGAAAATATCCTTTGGAATTTCAGACCGCTCTGAATATCACCGGGAAAAGGCTGAGAGAGTGGCATCTTAGGATTTCTCCCCTATGGGGGCGACAAGGCCGGCAGAGCGGCTGGCTTGTGGTGTTGAGGGATATCACCGACCAGAATGAGGCGGAAAAGGAACTTCGTCATGCACGGAACTATGTGAAAAGCATTATTAATTCCATGCCGTCCGTTATCATCGGCGTGGATCAGGGGGGCTTCGTCACCCAGTGGAACGAAGGTGCCGCCAAATTAACCGGTATTCCCGAAGGCAGAACCCGGGGAAATAAACTAATCGATCTTTTTCCCCAGATTTCTCCCTATCTGCCGGACCTGGCCCATGCCATGGAGACCCGGCAGGTGAAGCGCCTGGAAAGGCAGACCATACGCATTGACACCGGAAGCGCTGAAGTCTGCGAGGATCAGGCACGGACCGTTATCGCTGATATTATTATTTTTCCGGTATCATCAAGGAAAACACCCGGTGCGGTGATCCGGGTGGATGATATCAGTGATCAGGTCAAAATTCAGGAAATGATGGTTCAATCGGAGAAAATGATGTCCGTCGGCGGCCTGGCAGCAGGGATGGCCCATGAGATCAACAATCCGCTGGCCGGGATGATCCAGAATATCCAGGTCATACGGAATCGGTTGTCCAAACCCCTCCCGGCAAATCTTGAGGTTGCTGAAAAGCACGGCATTGATCTGGATAGTCTTCAAAACTATATGGAAGACCGGAACCTTTTTTATATGATGGACCAGGCGGTTGAAGTTGGGGACAGGGCTGCGAAAATCGTGGATAATATGCTGTCCTTCAGTCGCAAACACGACAGCAGCAGATCCAGCCATTCCATTCCGGATATGGTGGATGCCACCCTCTCGCTGCTGGAAAATGATTACAACCTGAGAAAACATTACGATTTCAGGACGGTGGAGATTATTAAAACCGGCCGGGAAACACTTCCTCTGGTACCCTGTGAAAAGAGCAAAATTCAGCAGGTATTGTTTAATATCTTGAAAAACGGAACCCAGGCCATGGCCTTGGACCATTCTAAACAGCCGCAGTTTCGGATCCGGTATTTTGCAGAAAATGATATGGCCGGGGTTGAGATCAGCGACAATGGGCCCGGTATCACGGAATCGGTCCGAAAACGGATATTTGAACCCTTTTTTACCACTAAACCCGTGGGGATGGGAACCGGACTCGGGCTTTCCGTGTCCTATTTTATCATAGTGGAAAATCATAAAGGGGAATTGAGTGTGGCGGCAGGATCGGGAAAAGGAGCCACATTTACCATTAAGCTTCCAATAAAAGGATAAACTTGAAAGAACTTAAAATAAACATCAGTAAGGATTACAATAAAATTCTCGGCGGTCGTGAAAAAGTGATCTCCGAGTTTTCAGGCGAAGACTTCAGGGAACGTTTCTTTGATGAAGGCTTTAAGGTCTACGATAAGATAACCATAGAACTGGATGGGGTCTTAGGCTACCCCTGGGACTTTCTGGATGAAGTCTTCGGCACCATGGCCAGACGCCACGGGCCGGAAGAAGTCTGGGAGAAATTAAACCTGGTCTCTCAGCATTCTGCCCATGTTGTGGAGAAAATAACTTATATTATTGATCATAGTAAAAAAGAATCCGAATTAAAAAAAAGGTGACTCAGGAGGCTATTATGAGAAAGTGGATTGTTGTCGTTGCCGGTATATTTGTTTTGATCACAACAAACGTTTCCTTTGCAGGTTCCACAGAGGGGGGCTTATCCGAAGCCGCGATTCGGTCTCATCTTGAGAAAACCGCTGTGGGCGATACAGGCATGTGTCTGGTGGATGAGATCAAGATTGATATTAAAGGTATCAGCGATGTGGTTCCGGG
>PIVQ01000458.1 GCA_003354055.1 Desulfobacteraceae bacterium
GCTGCCATGGGAATGAGGAACTGGGCCTGGAAACTGGTCTCTGTCAGCAAAGGGGCAAGCCCTGCAACCGTGGTAACAGAGGTCAGCAGCACCGGTCTGAAACGGCTCTTACCGGCCTCAATCACCGAATCGAAAACAGGTTCACCTTGCCGCACTTTACTATTGATAAAATCTATCAGGATCAAGGAGTCATTGACCACGATCCCTGACAGGGCCACAATACCGAAAATGGAAATCATGGTGATATCCAGCCCCATGATATAATGCCCCACAATGGCACCGATAAGGCCAAAGGGGATGGCTGTCATGATAATCACCGGCTGAATATAAGATCGGAACTGGCTTGCCAGCAGGAGGAAAATTATCATGGCAGCCACGGAAAATCCTTTTAAAAGGCTATCTATGGATTCTTTGCTCCGCTTGGCCTGGCCTTCCAGATCGTAGGAAATTCCCGGAAAGTGGCTGGCTAGCTCAGGAAGGAAGCCTGCTTTTAAGTCCTCCACAATCTTCCGGGCATTGGCCACATCTTCGTCAATGTCCGATATCACGGTGACCACCCGGTGGCGGTCCACCCGCTGGATGGTGGAGTATCCCCGCCCCGTCTCAATCCGGGCCACCTGGTTCAGGGGGATTTCCCTGTTGTCCCGGGTCCGGATCCGCAACTCATCAATACTGGCTTCGGTTTCCCTCTCCCGGCGGGAGTAACGGACCATGACCTTTATATCATTCTTTCCCCGCTGTACCTTGAGCACTTCCTCCCCATAGTAGGCCTGGCGGATCTGGGTAGCAATATCAGCCATAGTCACACCTAAGGACTCGGCCCCCGGCTTGATATAAATCTGTTTTTCCATTTTCCCGGGTCTAAAATCATCTGTGATATCAAAGGTACCGGGATAGGTGGCAATCTCGTCTTTAAGAGTCTGTGCGGCATTTTCCAATTCCGTCAAATCACTTCCTACCATTCGGATCTCTATTGGGTTGCCGCCGGGACCGCCGCCGATGATCGTAAACGTCAGCTGTTCTGTCCCTATAATATCTCCGGTAAGCTCCCGCCATTTGGCCGAAACTTCAGGGGCGGATATTTCCGGCCGCATGGCGGAGGGCTGAATTTCAATCCAGGCTTCCCCGCAATGCCCGCCGTAAACCCCGGGTTTCCAGTCCCGTCTCGGGATGACGCCGACCAGAGAAAAGGTATTTACAATCAGGTCTTCTCCGTTTTTGACCCGGTCTCTGAAATATTCGTTCAGTTCAAAAGCCCCTTCCTCAATCTGCTTAATGGTTCTTTCCGTTGTTTCAAAGGGAGTACCCAACGGATAAATGGTTTCGGAAATCAGCCAGTTGGAATCATTTTTCGGAAAAAAGGTAAATGGAACGTGACCGCCTACAATCAGCCCCATGCTGGCGATGAGAAATCCAACGCCGATGGACAGGGTGAAATATCTGTTCTTTACGCAATACCGGAGTAAGGGCAGGTAAAGCCAGTGAATCACCCGGTTCTGCAACTTTTCCACCTGGTTGCGAATCTGGCTGTGAATCATAAGAATATCCGTCTTCAACCACTCCAGCCAGAAAAAAAAGATCCTGTAGACCCTTGATTTATTGGGATTGGACGGTGTCAATGTACTTTCCAGATGAGCGGGGAGAATAAAAAAAGCCTCAATCAGAGATATGGCCAGAATGCAGATCACGGCTTGGGGCATAATAGAGATAAACTTGCCCATGATACCGGCAATGTACATCAGCGGGGTAAATGCCACAATGGTGGTGGTAACCGCCATGACAACCGGCCATCCGATCTGCTCCATGGAATCGATTACCGCCTGTTTCGGTGATTTCCCCGAAGAGTAATGGGTATAGACATTCTCCCCCACGATAATGGCATCGTCCACTAGAATCCCCAGGGTCATGATAAAGCCGAACATGGACAGCATGTTGATGGATGCACCCATATAGTTGAGAACCAGGAAAGCACCCATGAAGGTGATGGGGATACCTGAGGCCACCCAGAAGGCAAGTCCTAAGTCCAGAAACAGGGCCAGCACAACAAAAACCAGAAGAATGCCCTGAAGCCCGTTTTTCAGCAACAGGTCAATACGGCCCTGAACCAGGTCAGCCATATTGTACCAATGGCCAAGCGAAATTCCTTCCGGCATTTCATCCCTGTGCTCTTCCATATAGGCCAGCACGGTTCTGGAAATGGCAATGGTATCCTGGGAATCGGTCCGGTTTATAACCACAAGTGCCGCCGGTTTGCCGTTAAACCGGGGCTTCCTATCCTTATCTTCAAACCCGTCCACGATCTTTGCCACATCCCCCATCCTGACCACGGTGCCGTCTTCCCGGGTGACCAGGGGAATCTCTTCAAATTCTTCTCCTGTATATTTTTTCCCCTTGGCCCGGACCAGAAACTCTCCGCCCGGGGTTTTGATCTTACCACCGGGCAGTTCAAGGCTGCCGGTTTTAACAGCCGCCACCACATCGTCAAAGGAAAGGTTATAAGTCCGAAGGTCCTGTTCAGACACCTCAACACTAATCTCAAAATCCCTAACCCCAACAAGGGAAGCCAAAGAGATCTCATCGGTTTCCACAAGATCGTCCCGGATTTTTTCTGCGGTATCCCTGAGCACCCGCTCTTCCACGTCCCCGTAAACAGCCACGTAGATCGCCGGTTCATTGTTCTTTATTTCAATGATAACCGGGTCTTCAGCCTCTTCGGGAAAAGAATCGATTAAATCAATCTCGGTTCTGACCTCATCCAGTTTTACATTGATGTCGGTTCCGGCATTCAGTTCCAGGGTCACGGATCCATAGCCTTCAAGGGCTGAGGAATACATGGTTTTAACATCCTCAAGACTTTTAAGCTGCTCCTCGATCTTGATGCATATCCCCTCCTCCACCTCTTCAGGCGAAGCACCGGGATACCTTACTGAAATATCGATCATATCCAGAGAGAACTGGGGAAACATCTCCCGCTTCATGTTAATGGCCGTAAAAAGACCGGCCACAATCAGAAATATCATAACAAGGTTCACCGTTACCCTGTGCTCAACAGACCATTTTCCCAAGGCTTTCATTGGATATCCCCTTTTTATTTGGCCCCTGATTTAACGGTTACGGGCATACCTGCCACAGCACCCGGCAACGGAGAAGAGACGATCAAGTCCCCGGCACGTAACCCTCCATTGATAAACACCTCATCTTCAAACTTACGCAGCACAGAGACCTTGCGGATCGCAAGTTTTCCCTCGGTTGCCAGAAACAGGGTATCAACCGATCTTAAAAGATACCTTGGAATACGAAATACATTCTCACGGGTATCCCCCATAATCCGGCATTTGACAAAGGTCCCGGGTCTGAGGCTGATCAACGGATTCGATTGATTGAGGCTTATTTTATCGGGATTTGATGTATCCTTAGTCTTCTCCTGGGGATCAGGAGGCAAAATTTCAAGGGTAATGGGAAGGGTCCGGGTTTTTTCATCGATTCTGGCCTTGATGCGAACAACCCTGGCCTTCCAGGAAGGAATGTCATCGCTTTCATAATTAGCAATAGTCACCATAGCCTCAGGGGACTTACCACCGTCAAAAAGCGGGCGGATCCATTTAAGCTGCTCTAAGGGGATACGGACATCCACATCCAAAGCGCCTTGCTCGTAAATGGTGCCCAGAACCTGGCCCGGATTCACATACTCCCCCATTTCTGCCTGTTTTTCCAGAACAAAGCCTTCAAACCCGGACCGAATCTCGGATTTTTCTAAGACCAGGGCAGCCTTTCTAAGATCAGTTCTTGCCATGGCCAGGGTTGCTTTTTTCTGTGCCATTCTGGACGGCGTCAAAGCCTGGCGGTTGTCTGTGGACTGGACCTGAATTTTAGCCGCCAGATATTGCTGCTCGGCCTTGTCCAGACTTGTTTTTGAGGCAAATTGATTTGCACTCAAAGCTTTGAGCCGGTTCAACTCCTTAAGGCTCAACTCCATATTCATCCGGGCGAGATCTGCATCTGCCTTTAAATTTTCGACTTCCTGGATCAGATGCCGGATATCGGCCTGGGCCTGTTCCACCTTTACCCTTGCAGCATCCTTATCCAGACGGAAAGTGCGCTGGTCAATACGGATAAGCAGATCATCCGAACGGATAAAGCCCCCTTCACGAAAGGAGGGATGAATATAATCGATACGACCTGCGACCTCTACTGCCACATTGACTTTTTTTCTTGGAGAAATGGTACCAAAGGCCTCAACGGTCATGGCCTCGTTTTTGGGCTGGGCCTCAATAACCCTTACCCCGGGCGGCGTTCGGACCAACTCTTTTTTTTCCGGTTTTTCACGGGATGTGTAAAGCCAGAATGCCACTCCGGCTGCAATACTCAACACAATTAGAACCCGTATGAGTCTGAATAGAAAAGATGCCATGGCGGTTGTTCCCCTATAGAAAGAAAATGGTTGAAGTCCCAGGCTTTTCGGTGAGTCAACTCACCTTATTATTGTTCGTCTCTTATATACCAGGTATCTGCATTTGAAAAGGGGTATAGTGATTGCAAAAAAACGTTCCGAAAAACACCAATAGAAAGGGCAATCGCCAAAAAGGCAAATCGATTGCAGTATACGGAATTCAAGACGCGTGTCCCACGGGCAGACTGGGTATTTTGAAAACAAAAGATCAAGTAATTTTGGAGCCGATCCTTAGCCCCCTGTCTTCAAAAAATGAATGGATGGCAAATTGTTCCAAAAAAAGAGAACATATAGCCTTTCTACTTATCAAAAAAAAATTTATTTATATTATTGTTCAATAAAATTGAACGATATAAAAAAAACTCAAAGTTTTTTTTAAGCAATAAATGAATGGAATTCATTGACTCAATTCACTTATAATAACAGATGATTAAAGTAATCCCCACTAAAACAATCGGGATTAAAAAAAAAGAGATTCAGTGAATTTACCCCATTGACAAACAAAAACTTCCCTGTTAAGGCTAAGACTTTTTTCTCTAAGGAAATGGGGATAAATTAATTAATAATATTTACTAATTAATTTTGAATCATAAACTAAACATAAATTAATTAGACTGAGTTAGGCCTGTGACTACACAAGTATATGACAAACAATATTTAGTTTTTGGGTGCGGAAACACGCTGTTCGGCAATGACGGATTTGGCCCGGAAGTTGTTAACGAAATCCATGCGACCCACACCCTGCCGGATTCTGTTCTGGTTCTGGATGCCGGCACCGGTATCCGGGACCTTGTCTTTGACCTGTTGCTGGTGGACACCCCACCGAAACTGGTCATTGTCATAGATGCCGTCACGGTTGAAGGCCGCGGCCAAGGTGAAGTCTTTGAGATGGAACTCTCAAAGGTACCCAGGGAAAAATTATCGGATTTCTCCCTTCACCAGTCCCCGTCCTCCAATCTGCTCTCCCAGCTGGCAGAGCGCGGTATCGCCATAAGAGTAATTGCCATGCACACAGAATCCATCCCCAATGAAATCAGTCCGGGTCTGTGCCCCGAAGCGAAAAAGGCTGTAAAAAAAGCCGCATCCCTGGTGCTAAGAGAACTGAAAGGCCGCAATGCGTTAAGCTAAACTCGTTACATTGAATTAAAAAGCCGTGATGCTTTTAATTATAAATAATAATATTAACTGCTAAGCTGAGAAGAGGTGTGTATGGCAAAACAACCAAGAGGTTCTGTTTTGATGGTCGGAGGCGGAATTGCCGGTATCCAGGCTGCACTGGATATGGCGGATTCCGGATTTTACGTTTACCTTGTGGAGAAGACTGCGGGAATCGGAGGGGCCATGTCCCAGCTGGACAAGACCTTTCCCACCAACGACTGCGCCATGTGAATCATCTCACCCAAGCTGGTTGAGTGCGGTCGGCACTTGAATATCGAGTTACTGACCCTTTCCGAGATAGACACCCTTTCCGGAGAGGCCGGTGATTTTAAAGTCAGGATAAAAAAACATCCCAGATTCGTGGACGAGGAAAAATGCATCGCCTGCGGACTCTGTGCGGAAAAATGCCCGAAAAAAGTTGATGACGAATACAACGTGGGGCTGAACAAGCGAAAGGCCGTCTATCTCAAATACGGCCAGACCGTCCCCCTGAAATACGCCAT
>PIVQ01000459.1 GCA_003354055.1 Desulfobacteraceae bacterium
TTTTTAATGTGGCCCAAATTTTCTTTAATCCGTAGAGCTGTTCCCCGTTGTGTTTTCGCATGATAATCCTTTGAATTTTCCGTTGCCTTTACGATAGCCAGTGTTGCCCAAAACATGACGGATTTCAACTGTAAAAATAATAATAAACATGGACGGATAAAAAAGGATAATGCTATCGTCTGCAAAAAAAATCAAAAGAGAGACGAATATGAGAAAACAAAAGATACGAATCCAACAGGCGTTTAAGGCCCCTGTTGAAGAAATCTTCAACCTTCTGACCGATCACGAAACATTTGGCCGGATCGTAGGCGCGAACATAAAACGGGTGATTGACAGTCCGGAACCAAACCCCAACGGTGCAGGATCAGTCCGGCAAATTGCCGCATTCCCGGGCATCAAATTTGAAGAGACAGTCGTCATTTTTGAACAGAATCGTTCGATGGAGTATGTGGTCAGCAAAGGCAGCCCTATTAAAAATCACAGGGGCTGCTTTGCATTTTCACAGGACCAGGATACCACATGGGTTGACTATACCATTATCTTTGAACCCAGGTTGCCGTTTTTCTTTCTTGGCCCTGTTTTACGACGGGTCATTGGAGCGCCTTTAAAAAAAGGAATCGGTCAGCTGGCTGACCAGATCGAACAAAGAGGAGGTTGACGGGGCATTTTTAAAGCTCCATCGACCATCAGGCAGACCGGCTTCTACTTGGCCTTTTTAACATACTTGGTCAGAATAACAATCTGGGTGCCGTTAACCTTGCCCTCGATCTGCTCATTATTGTCCGCCACCAGGGAAATATTGCGAACGGCAGTCCCGCGTTTAGCGGTAAAGCCGGTCCCTTTTACATCCAGATCCTTGATCACCGTTATGGTGTCTCCTGCAGAGAGGACCGCGCCGTTGCAATCCACATATTTAAGCGTATCCTCGCCTTCACCGGTTGCTTTGGCCCAGGTCAGAGCCTCATCTTCCAGATAGAGCATGTCCAGAAGATCCTGGGGCCAGCCTTCTTCTCTCAGACGGGTCAGCATCCGCCAGGCCACCACCTGAACAGCCGTAGTCTCACTCCACATGCTGTCGTTCAGGCAGCGCCAGTGATTAACATCAACATTTTCCGGCGTCTCAATCTGATCCCGGCAGGTCTCGCAGATCAGAATACTATCCTCGGCACCGCTATTCGGGGGCGGCGGCACTTCATATACCCCAAGACCGTCTGTGGCTCCGCATAATTCACACTGAGACCCGCTGCGGTCATTTAATATTTTCTCAACACTCATATTTGCAACTCTCCAAAATCAAGGAACATTCCATTTAAAAAAAGCGTTATATTAATTGATTTTCACAGGAATTGAAAGACCAGGGCATAAAACAGGGAAAGTTGATTTTAAATCTCGCCCCAATTTGCATTGAGTTAAAATCTGGTGTAATATTAAATCCATATCAATTGAACTGAATCTCAAATGGGATTGATGTATTTTTCCCCAAAGTCCCATTGGGGATACCTGCTCAAGTACAATCAAGTAAATATTAACTTAAATTAGTTAAGAAATCTTTTTCGCTTTTGGTTATTCTTTTTTTCTGTAGGTTGGATTTTAACCTATAACATACAGGACAGAAATATGGAAAAATGCGAATGGGAATTTATTATTGATGAAAATGAAGATCATTACGAATCCGAGTGTGGTGGTGAATGGTTTTTTTTCGAGGGGACCAGAAAAGAAAATCGAATGAACTTGTGTCCATTTTGCGGAGAACCAATTCACGAGTATGAATCAATATTATAACCGTTGAATCTGAAGCTAAGGATCGGCTCCAAAACTACTTGATCTTTTGTTTCCAAAATACCCAGTCTTTTAAGGGGTTTTGGAAACAATTTAGATCAAGTTGTTTTGTAACAATTCCTAAACCAAAAATGGTTTGTGAACCGATCAGGTCCGGATAGGGTGCCGGAGCCATCAGATCGCAATTTTTGCTGTTTAAAAATTGATCGATCAGGCCTGGTGCCCCATCCGGACCGGCGGTTGATATGCATAGCCCTTAAGTCAAAAGGGCTGATTACGGAATCCTGCCGAAGACCTGCCCCAGTTTATACAATTTATCTGTTTCAGGCAGCAGAACATCAATATCATTCCGTTCAAACAGAATAATCATATCCGAGCCACCAAACAGGAAATAGCCGAACTCATCGCCCTTGTTGACATAGTCACCTACGTCAACCGAAAAATTACAGGATGAAATAAAATCCATGCCGATGGGAAGCAGGGCCACCAGGCCGATGGGGGAGTCCATAACCATCAATCCGCGGTCCTGGCGGAACTGATATCCGGTGCCGTCTTTTGCATGCAGATCTCCGTCCGGGGATTGGTAGACATCGGCATAGACCTGACCTGAAATAATACCTGTTTCCAGAACCCGTCCCCGTACCGGGACATGATACCTGTGATAGGTAAACACCGTAAGATAGCTGTGAGTGAACAGCCCGCCCCTGAAGCTGTCCGCATAGTCGCTGCCTTCCAGAAGCGTCTCAATAGAATATGAATTGCCTTTGGACACAGTGACCCTGTCCTGCTCGTCAATGGCCCAGCACCCCTTGTAGACACTGTCGGCCGGCATGGTGATAATCGTATCGTCGCACATCCTTTCATGGATCAGGTTCTCATCTTCAGGCGGGTTGGGGCCTAAGGGCTGTACTTCCGAAGGCGGGTCATAGGGATGGGTTTTTGTGCCGATGGGCCGTTTGCCAGGCTTAATATAACGGGAGAAAAAGGTATTAAAACTGTCAAAACCCCCGGGCGGAATCTGAAACAGATCCATTTCAAATGCGCTGTCAAAGATGAACGAATTCAGATTATTGGCGGATTTCGGGGTATTCATAAAGCTGCCGTATTGCTCCGTGAACAATACCAGCCATTGCTGAAATCCCATAAATTTGGGGTCTTTCTGAAGAATATTTTCCTTTTGGCTTATGATGAAGTAAATGCCGTGAAAAAGGTTGCTGAATGTGGATTCCGCAGGGGTGGTTACAATTAATTGATTCAGGTACACATAAAAATCATCAAGGGATGAAATGGAGGCGTCCCAGCCGGGCGGCTGCCAGTTGGCATCTGTGATGCAATTTCCTAAAGCCCATTTCAGGGTTTCATCCTTTTCCACCATGGCTTCCAGGGTCAGAATAATACGGTGACTCATCTGCATAAAACACCTCCTTTGGTTAAATTGGCATAAAACAATGGATCAGTGGATTCGAAGGAATCCGGTATTTTTGTTAAAACTTGAAGAAACCCCGGATAAATATTCAGGTTAGGATCGATGACAAAATTCCGGAAATATACCACATTAGTAACGAGAAAACGCTGTTGAACAGATTAAAAGACCGTATCGTTTTCAAAAATGAATGTCAATTAATTCCGGTTATTTATCCACACCTGATCCCTCGAAAATCTGTGAGAAAATGGTTATTTAAGAAATAATGTGCATTAGCTGTTCTATTAAAATAAAAGTCCGTGTAATACTATCTAAATTATGGACAAATCTTACCAAAATCGAATTGACAGGGTAGTTGATCATATTCAGGCCAATCTTGCATCAGACCTTTCAGTAAAACAGCTGTCAAAGATTGCCTGTTTTTCGGAGTTTCATTTCAGCCGCGTTTTCAGGGAGAATATGGGAGAATCGGTGTATCAGTTTATCCGGAGACTGAGACTGGAGAAAGCTGCGGAACTGCTGCTGTCCAATACCGGTTTACCGGTGACCCAGATTGCCCTGATGTGCAGTTTTGCAACGCCGTCCTCTTTTGCCAAGAGTTTTAAGACGCATTTTAAAATGAACGCCACCAAATGGCGACACAGGGCCCAAACGTCTTTTGACGGAAAAGCGTTCCCGGGTGAGCGCCGCAGTATTTCGGTTGTGAATAATTCGCCGGTATGGACCTTTGAAGAAACCGGCAGGCAGGTGACAATCGAAAAAATGGCCCCCCTGAAGGTGGCCTACGTCAGATATGTCGGCCCTTACCAGGGGGACGAAGAAATTTTCAGCGGCCTGTATAGCCGGCTTTTTCAATGGGCAGTGCCCCGGGGGTACGTCACTGACGATACATTCACACTGAACCTCTACCATGACAATCCAGAGATCACGGAAAGCGGCAAGCTCAGAGTCATGGTGGCCGTTCCGATACCGGACAGGGTTGAAGCGTCCGACACTGTGGGGATTACAACACTTTCCGGCGGCACCTATGCAACCTGCAGGTTTCTATTGAAAAAAGACGAGTTTGTTGCTGCCTGGGAGTGGATGTTTGCCATCTGGCTGAAAGACAGCGGTTATGAACTGGATGACCGGGAGCTGTTTGAACGGTATCTGTGCCAGAAAATCATGGACGACCACAGGATTTTTGATGTGGATATCTGTGTACCGGTTAAAACAAAATAGCAGGTTTGGACAAATGAAACGCAGGATTTGAGAAGACTTTAAAATTTTAATTTCCTATTATCGGTCTGCATGAACGATTCAGATCATAAAAGGAGACTACATGTCATCACAACTCATTATCAATCCCGTGGGCCGTGTCCGGGCAGAAAAAGGCCGCTTTCAATTAATAATCAAGCCACACATCAAAGATGCCTTAACAGAACTTGCAGGATTCAGCCATATCCAGATCCTATGGTGGGGTCATAAGACAGATACGCCTGAAGACAGAACTGTCCTGATTTCGAAAAAACCCTATAAAAACAGTCCTGATGAGATTGGAATTTTTGCCACCCGGTCCCAGATCCGGCCAAACCCTGTTTTGCTGACCACCGCTGCAATACTTAGCGTAGATATTGATGCGGGCATTGTGGAACTGCCGTGGATTGATGCGGAAAACGACTCCCCGATTATTGATATCAAACCCTACCAGCCCTGTTTTGACAGGGTTCAGAATGTCAGATTACCTGAATGGTGCTCGGGCTGGCCCCAATGGCAAGAAGGTTCCGGAGCGTTTGACTGGGCCTCGGTGTTTAACTTCTAAAATTCCTAAATTTCGCATAAGGAGATCATATGCAACAGAGTTTAAAATCGATCATGATGTCTTTGATCTGTTTTCTATCATATGGAAAATTGAGTTTCAGAGCAGCATACAACACCATTTATCAGGGCCAGAACAACAGCAGGCAGTTTAAAGCGATTGTCAGACAGGCTTTCGGAGAGGAGTTCCCCGAGGATACGGACAATTTCAGTTTTGTCACTTTAACGGATCTGAATCGTATGGCGGATTGCTTAAATCTAAACCGGGGCGACTGGTTTGCCGATATTGCCTGCGGCCGCGGCGGCCCTGGCATGTGGCTGGCCCGTAAAACCTGTGCAAATGTCAAAGGGATCGATATTTCGGAAGATGCCATAGCCTCTGCAACCGGGCGTATCCCGGAATTTGGCCTGATGGGCAGGGCTGAATTTAAGACAGGCTCCTTTTATGACACGGGTCTTGATACCGGCTCCTGTGACGGTGCTGTCAGTGTTGATGCATTGTGGCTGGCACCGGACAGAAATCGGGCTTTACGAGAAATTTCACGTATATTAAAACCAGGTGCCATATTTGCTTTCACCACCTGGGACGGAAACATTCCCTTTATGCCGGATGACCATGAAAAAAACCTGACGGATTCAGGATTTGACATTGAAATCTATGAAGAGACCAAAGGGTGGAAAGAACGCCAGCTTGCCGTATACAATGGCGTTTTAAAAGAAAAGGACACCCTGATAAAAGAGATGGGGAAAGCATGTGCCATGCCCATTATCAAAGAGGCAAAGTCAACCCCGCCTGTGCTGGAAAAAAGTAAAAGAATATTTGTGGCGGCCAGGAAGAAATAGGCGGCCGGAACTGATGCGGATTACCAAACCGGGCATACTCCCGGTTTGGCAGTCCTATAAAAACGACCCTGCAAACGGGTTAAACCTTAAACTGCTCCATCCGCTTACCTAAGTTATCTGCAAGGTCCGTAAGATCAAAAGCGCTCTTTTTGATTTCCTCGCTGCTGGTATTCATCTCATCCGAAGACTTATGGACCTGCTGGATGGATTCGGTGATTTCCTGGGCAGCGGACGATCCCTGGCCGACCTGGTCATTGGC
>PIVQ01000460.1 GCA_003354055.1 Desulfobacteraceae bacterium
ACTGCCTGGGCCGGCGGGGTACCCAGTATCCGGCCCAGAGTCTTCGGCGTGAACATACACTCATGCACGACCAGTTCAGCGTCTTTTGCATGTTTGATAAACCATTTATTGGGATAGGAGTCGCCGCCGAAGACAAAGCTTCTGTTTTTCCATTCCAGCCGGAAACTGACCGAGCCGTCCAGAATGTGAATGGCGGGAAAAGAGGAAATTTTCACCCCGTTTTCCTCGTAGATCACGCCCTCATTGCGAAAATCAAACTCATGGGCAATGACCTTGCCGCCTTCGATGGGGAACCCTGTTCTGCGGCCTTCAACGTCCCAGGCCCAGGATTCGACCTGGGCTTCAACAAAGGCTTTAGTTCCTAAACGTGGCTCTGATCCGGAGGGGCCGTAAAACTGCAGGGGGGTATACCGCCCGTTCATCCAGCCGCCGATATAGAGTTCGGCAAAGCCGCCCACATGATCGGAGTGCAGGTGGCTTGCAAAAACCTTGTCTACCTTTGAATAGTCCGGCCGCATCTTGGCCAGGTTTTCCATGGCCCCGCTGCCCACGTCAAAGAGAAATTTTTCCCCGTTACCCAGTTCCACATACCAGCAGGAAGCCTTTTGCTTGCCTGTAATAACATTGGGCATGCCTGTTCCCAGAGCTGTAACCCGCATTTCACCGGGTCCCAGTTTTTCCGTATTGGGATAATAGTCCCTTGGATATACCCCGTTTTTGATCTCCATGGGGGTGTACCCCTTGGGATAGAGTTCGCCGTCAATAATGTTATCCTGGGGCATTTTTGCCTTGGACCGGGCCAGGGCCGTGTTGATGAACGGCCCTGATAAGGCCATAACAGCCAACAAGGATATGGCCAAAAGACTGAATAACTTAGGTGCTGTTTTCATAATGTCCGTCCTTTTATTGTTTGTTAATAATTATATGAATCTCCTAATCCCGCCGTAACAGGCGAGGTCAGGGATTATTTTACTTTTTGTGACCCGGCATAGGGATCCACCCTTTTTTCCTCAATCAATTCAAGATTTGTAATCTTCCATACCCCTTCCGCAGCCTTAAGGGTGATCAAGGCTTCGTAGAGGTTCTTCCGGGTATGGATATGACCCCAGTGTCCCACAGAGCCTGATGCCGACCATTTGGCCCGAAGTATCAGGGCTTGACTAAAGGCACTCTGTCCGGGCATAATTTCAGTATCAAGAATTTCCACCCGGGTCACTTTTGCCTTTGCACCGCCGGCCTGCTTCACCTCAAAGGATTTACGGTTCTGAAGATAGATATCAGTCAGAATCTCACCGTCAACGCAGACGGCCAGTTTGTCATAGACACCCTCTTCCTCCCTGAAGTCAAAGCTGCGGTAGATATTTTTCAAAAGGCTGTTGAGCACCTTTCCCGCCTCATCTTGTGTCAATTGAGGCATGGCAATCCCCGGCCTGGGCATGGAGACGGTGGTATAGGGCAGCAAAAGGACAGATCCTGCAGCCAGCACAAAGACCAGTCCGAAATAAACAGATCGCTTTCTGCCGTTCCCCCTGATGCCCAGAAAAAACAGGGGCAACCCCAAAAACAGACAGGCCACACTGGCGGCAGACATCTGAATACGACCCAAACGGTCTGACACCGCCACATTCTCAATGGTTGGAATTTTATAGGTTTTTAAAAAATTCTCCCAGACATGGACATTGTCATCCGGGGTAACATAGGAGGGAAAAGGTCCCACAGGATCTATGGCATTGGTGGGAATCTTTTCTATCCGGCCCGACCAGAGGTTCCACCGGGTTTCAACCCGCTGGGGAATGCCCTTTGTCAGATAGGTAATGATCACGCCGATGCGGGCAGAACTCAGGGGCAGACGTTCCGGTGACTCCAGAAACCTGGAGCCGGTCATGGTATATTTTACAAAGGCAGTCCTGTCCAGGATGGGACGAAGTTGTTTTCCGTCCACCAGCAGGTTTTCATGCTCAAGGAAAAACCGCCCTACCCGCTCCTTTAAAACCGCATTTTCTTCAGATTCTATAAAGGCGTCTCCCTTAAGGTCAAGATCCATCCATGCAGCCACATCCTTGACGCGGACCAGAATCTCATGGCGGACCTCAAAGGGCTCTATGTAAATAAAAGAGCGGACACCGCTTCGCATCCGCCGCTGCAGACTCTTGTCCTCATACCTGGAATACCAGGGATCCTCCCAGTCCAGGTGGATGGTTGAGGGCCGGGACAGATAGTTAAAATAGGAGATGATGGCCTGGTTATGAAAGGTGGCAAACCCTATGGAGGCCTTAAGGCTTCCCGTGTCTTTGTCCAAGGGAGGTATAAACGTCAGGGTTTTGGGTGTTTCCTCAAAGGGATAGACCAATTCTGCATAAAAAACGCGCTTATCCTCGGGCGGCCCCGGGATACGGCGCCGGGTCAGTGGATTTATTTTTCCGGCATAGGGGGATGCCCGGTCAACCCGTTTCCTGGGTTCAGCCAGAACAAGCCTTGGAACGAGTCCTACTCCCTTATCGGTCTTAACCTGGAATCCTGATTTGGAGAACGTCTCCAGCCGCTCTGTCAAAGGAGGAGCCGGAAGTTTCTTTTCCAGAAAAAAATCATCCGGCAGTAAATGATAGAATACCCCCAAGTCCTTAACATAAATCTCTAAATTGATCTTCACATGGTCCTGGTTGATATGGATCTCCGCCAAATTCGGTGCATTTTCCGCCCCTGACATGCTGATGTAATCAGCATGTGCAATGGAAGGCAGGATACCGAAGGAGAACCATATCAAACACAGATCAATTAAAGTGCTGTATATGTTAAAGTTACGCATTATCTATGCAACACCTGTCTTTAATTCATCCAACTGAACAGTGCAGAAGGCGCTGCCGGTATGAAAAAGAACCTGAAATCCCATACGGACCCGGGCACATCGTCGGGCTGCACAACGGAGTAATGAACCTCAAATCCAATACGTATCGGCACCTTGCCGAACTGAAAGGTCCGGTTGATACCCAGACCGATGGGGACGGTAAAGGCATTGTCGCTGTCCTGCTCCCAGTTGGCGATGATGTTGGGAGAACAGCCGACGGATGTCACCTCATCAAGGCTGTAGTAGATAAAATACTGAAAATTGGTCAGGTTGACGGGATCACGATCGCTCTCCCCTGCAAAATCCCAGTATTGCTGGACCAGGCCGCCGACTTTCCACTTGGGTCCCATATAAACGGCAAGGCCGGAAGGACCTGCCGTCCATTTTCCTGTTCCCAGGATATCCTCGGTGGCGGTGGGAAGGCCCAGATCAAAGCCGGCCCCCCAGAGGAAAGAGCCGCCGCCGTCGAGTTTAATGCCCTCATTGGGCGCAAAGAGACCATTGTAATACATGTCCCCGAATCCTGTGGTCCGGCCGTCAAAAATATTTATGGGCAATGGCTGAAAATCTTTCGGCGGAAGGGTTGCACCGGGGGCTTCTCCGTAATTATTGCCGGCCCCGGCTGCACTGTCGATTTTATCCTGGTCCAGGGGCATGCTGGGCACTGTCCAGACCACCCGGTTGATCAGGTTCCAGTCCTTGGTCAGCTTTTTGGGAAACTGGGCAATACCCGTGTATACGCTTTTTGTGGCAGTTTCCCCATTGGCATTATTCTCCATTTCATAGACGTCAATCTGGGTAAACAGCATGGCCACATTGCCTAGAGGGTTGTCCATGAGTTTGGACATCTGGGCCAGGGACGGCTCACATCCCGCTCTCAGGACGTCTCCAAGATCTGCATCCGGATCATTGGCAAAGGCCTTGCATTTCTCCGACGGCGGTTTTTTCTCCCCTTCCCCTTCTTTGGCTCCGGATTCAGCCTGGGCCAGGTAAAAGGTTTCATCGGTGATCGTTTCCTGGGAGGTCATAAAGTCAGGTTCTGTTCCAAACAAGGGGTTTTGGGCATTGACTATCCAGGAGTTTGTCTCCTCGAATTCATGGTTTTCCAGATCTTTTGCCTGGGCAGTGCCAAGGCAAAAACCCACCCAAAAAGTCAATGCGATAAGCCACCACTGTAATTTTCTATAGTTTTTCATGGCTTTCTTACGCCTCCTCGTCTTAGTTTGAATTCGTGATTCTTTCTTTAAGTTTCATTGCCCAGAAATCAAGGGTGGAATAAACGTCCTTTTCCCTTAAGTCTTCTATTTTTTTAACGGAGACCTCATTGCCTCTATTCTGGACAACGGCAGCCACCCGCTGGCCTGTGATGCTGTCAAGGAATTCACCTTCCATATTGATGACGGCAATACTGTCACGAATACCGGTGGCCTCTCCCACACCCGTCAGGACAAGAGCAGCAGGTACCAAATTATAGACTTTTAAATCCTTTCGATTCACCTCAATACTGGTCAGTGCTATCCGCAATCGTGCCACATCGTGCCCAGCCTCTTCCACAAAGGTGTATTCAGGTCCAAATGACGCTACAACCGCATCTTTGAGATAGACTGCGATTTTATTCACGGTGACCGGATTGATTGCTTCGGTTCCATTTGTCGTGTCAGGAGGAAAAAACAAGGTCACAGGATCAATCATGAATTTTTTATATTTTTTAAGAGAGATGTTGGGATCCTGCCAGTAAGCAACCCCATCATCCATCGCATCTGGCCCCAGCATGCTGTAATCACCAAGGAAACCGCTGTAATTGATTTGTTTGGAAACGCAGCTAAAGGTGGTTAACATTGCAAGCAGGGCAATACACATTATGACACTTACTAAGGTTGTTTTTTGACGCATGGTTTTTCTCCTTTTAAAATTGTCATTTTTCATATCAATCTGATTTTGGCGCTCGAACTTTCCGGATAAACTCCATACCCGAAGTCTTAGAGACATCATGAATTTGAATCACCGGTTCTCTTGCAGATTGCTCAAACGCCACAAGAATGTTGGAAAATTCATCTGAGCCCAAATACCGTTCAAAAGATTCGGGAGAGTTCCAGACCTGTTCCACGAGGATGGTATTTCCGTCTTCAAGGTCCTGGTAATAGTTAAAACTCAGACATCCCGGCTGGACCCGTGTCGGCCCCCGGCTGAGTTTTAAAATGCGAATTACCTCACCATGACTTTTGGGAGACACCGTCATATGTAGAGTTAAAATCTGCATTTTTCCTCCTAATTGTAGTGATAGTACTCATGGATCAGCTTTTCATTTTCCATGCCAGGTCTGCCATTTCGCCAGACAATTCAATAAAGACTTGTAATCATAGAGTTTATTTAGAGACAACCATATGTTCTCCCAACCGCTAATCCGGGATAGAGATCCTGTATTTCAGAAACGTTCTTATATTTCAGAACCCGTCTACCGGAATTCGCCAGGGGTTATGCCCAGCTTCTTCATTCTGGACCAGAGCGTTTTCGGATTCATACCCAGCAGGCGAGCTGCCCCCTTTTCACCACTCACCACATTCCGGGTTCGGCCAAGAGCCTCCCTAATATGCTTCAGCTGGAGTTCGTCCATGGTTAAAAAACCATTGGCGGATTTCTTTGGATCTGACTCGACCTTTAGTTTAATCACAGGGCCGTTGGATTGAATCATGGATTTTTCAACCACATTTTTCAATTCCCTGATATTGCCTGGCCAGTCGTACTGCTGTAGGTTTTCCATGTCCTGGTGGCTGATCTGCTCCACGCGCTTGCCCATTTCCCGGCTGTACCGTTTTATAAAATGCCAGACCAGCAGAGGAATATCATCTGCTCTCCCTCTCAGGGGAGGAAGGGAAACTGGAAACACGTTCAACCTGTAGAACAGATCCTGGCGGAACCGCCCTTCTTTAACCGCTTCGCTTAAATCACGATTGGTTGCGGCGATGACCCTGACATCCACTTTAATTGTTTCTGTACTCCCCAGCCGCTCAAACCTGCCGTCCTCAAGAACCCTCAGCAGTTTGGCCTGAAGTTCAAGGGGCAGTTCGCTGACTTCATCCAGAAAGAGTGTGGAACGGTCGGCGGCCTGGAAGCGACCCTCCTGACTTGTGAGGGCGCCTGTATACGCCCCTTTTTCCCGGCCGAAAAGCTCGCTTTCAATCAGGGTGGCCGGAAGCGCCGCACAGTTGACATTGATGATGGCTCTGTTTTTTCTGGAACTTAAGTCATGGATGGC
>PIVQ01000461.1 GCA_003354055.1 Desulfobacteraceae bacterium
TTGTGATAACACTATGCCCTTCGCCTCCATCTGGCTGGGCTTGGGACTTGCCTTGACTTCCATATACGGAAATCATAGGCTCACCCTTAAGAACGTGTGCCGTACCCGGCACACAACAAATACGAGTCCGGCAGGCATACGCCGCCTATCGAAAAACTCATACAACTATCCAATATTTTTGATACAACCCTGGATTATCTTGTAAAAGGCAGGCAGATACAACAGAACTGCACAACAGCAAATTCATCAAACGGTTCAGGGAGATCGAACATTTTGATGTTGAAGAACAGGATACCGTTCTTAAAATATTGGATGCCATGATCATGAAGAATAAAATGACAGACGTCATGTCAATGGATACAAATTAATTTTTAAAGGATAAAGACCATGCAGACCGAAGGGATAAAACAAGAAGCCTATAAAATCCTGAACCAGCTTCCGGACCAAGCCACCTGGGACGACCTGATGCAACAGATATACGTCCGCCAGGCCATTGAGGCAGGGATAAAGGACAGTGATGCAGGCCGCACTGTGGATGTCAAAGACGTTAGGAAAAAATTCGGGCTAAAATGAGAGTTCACTGGACCGAGAACGCCATTGACCATCTTACCTGCCGGACAGAGCAGATTGCAGAGCATGGATACTCCGGCAGAAAAGTGCCGGAGTATGATGCCCAGGATATCCGGGAGGTGATCGAAAGACCCTATCGGATTATCTACCGGATAAAGCCGGATCAGATTGATGTTATTGCTGTCATCCACGGGGCTCGGCTGATGCCGGATGAGTTTTAAAACCCTACTTCTTATGGGAAGGCAATCTCTTTTTTATTATAAGACAAATATGCCACCAACTCTTTCTGAGCATCTATAATAAGCCGTCTTTCCTTTCTATTAAAAATAAAGATATTCCTGCTGGCCCATTTGTACGATGATAAAATTTTAGATGCCCTTGATTTCAAATACAGACCATATCCAGCCTTTGAATATTGTTTTGCAAATTTTTCATATTTCGTTTTTTTTACACCATGTCTTTTATTAAAATGCACATGATGACCTATTTCATGAAATATAATTTCAGAAAGTAGCAAACTTCCAATTTCAAAATTGATATCAAACGCATACTTGGGGATTGATACGTCTAAAATATTATTCAAAAAGAGTTCAATATGATTTTTATTAAATTTTCTATCTTGAAAATAAAAAGCTTGAAGCTTGTCATATTGTTTTTTGTAATTTTGAGGAATCTCATTTTGAATTACTATTTTCTCCAATCCAGTAAGATCACCAGCGGGTACTATGGAAATTATGCTATTGATAAATTTCTTAAAAGGGAACTTGATAGTAACTGTCTTATCTATTTCCACAAGAATTGCCATATATAATTACACCTCAAAACTTATGCCTCGAGCGGAGGACATATTCTATTTTTGTTGAATATCTCAGGGCTTGGATATAAGTCCGGATTTATCATAAGAACAGGCGCCCCAACAGAACCACTCTCAAGGAATTTTAAAATAAGACGAATCCCATTAAAGATATTTACAGCACCTTTAGTATCTTTTGATAACTTTTCAGACATTGGAAGCTTCTTACCAGGCAAATTATTAATTCCATTAGGGTTAAAATTTTCTGGCGTAATCTTAGGCGGCAGTTCACTTGGAACAGATCTTATATTCGGCTGCGTTACCTTTGGTGTTTTATTGGTGGGATTAAATTTTTGATTTGGGTATAAACTGTTTGGATCCAACCCTTCTGGATCAATATAATTAACCGGATTATTCAAAGAATAAACAAAAAGATTTATCCCACCAGCAAGCCCAATAGGATCAGGTGTCAGGTATCGACCGGTCTCAGGATCGTAATATCGGTGGTAGTTGTAATGCAATCCAGTCTCCCCATCAAAATACTGGCCCGGAAGTATTGCGATGCACCTCCCCCTCCTAGGGTGCTGTTTTCAAATTTCAAAGACCGAAAGGTTGTAGTGATAGAATCAAGGTGAGGCGTGCTTCCACAATCACAGCATTAATTACAAGCCCAGATATACCCGAGTCTTGATCACTGATCATGATGGCCCGGTACATCATCAGTATGATTTCGTAGGTTTTTCCTCTTTTGCTTTTTTTCACTCCTTTGATATTTTTTTTTGATATTCCAAACCAAGTAGGCAGGGTGTCCCAAAAGAACAAAAAATGATAGAAAGATAATTATAAAAAAAATAATCACGATTTCTACAACCGGGGGGAATATTAAATAATTTGAAAGAAGCTTAAAAAACCCACCAAGGATGGCAAGAAAAACCATTGTAAGAATAGCAAGCAGTAGAATTCCCAATTGATCAATATGCCCATCTAATCTATATAATTCGCCACACTTTTTACATTCAATTTTATAGCCCTTTAACCTAAATAGAAGCAAATCAAGAAACCTGAATTTATGATTACAATCTGGACAATTTAATCGCACGGGGCCTCCTCATCTTTTCCAAATACATCTTTTCCAAATACATCTTCTCCAAATAACCAGGTCCATCCAGCTCCCCATCCAACCCCAAAATCAATTCCAGGCAGTAGATCCAAGGTAATAGAAAAATTTTTCCATTTATCTTTTGGGATGGCAATTTCGGCCCCCCAAATATATGCTGCACGGATTCTATACGAATCCGCGCCCAAATCGCTAATTTTGTTTGCGAAAGGAGCTATTACAGGACCTGTGCCAAGATCTGCTGAAACTTGAAGGCCCATACTTCCAGATACATCAAGAGCCAATGCAACATCTTCGAATAAACCCTCAAATAAAACCGAAGCAGATCCATCCACCACACCGATGATTCCACCAGAAACATCCCCCATCCACCCCCAAACCATTAATCCCATAGGATCAAAGTTATTAATCGGATCATTCAGAGAGTAAACAAAAGGATTTATCCCACCTTTAAGCCCGATCGGGTCAGGAGTAAGGTATCTACCCGTCTCAGGATCATAGTACCGATGCCAATTATAATGCAGCCCAGTCTCCCCATCAAAATACTGGCCCGGGAACCTAAACTGATTCTGTGCATCACCGACATTGTCACTTGCCTGTCCAAAGGGCAGATAAGCCCCGTCCCAAACCACCTGTCCGTCATCATCGATAACCTTCAACGGTGTACCTAAATGATCATTGATATAGAACATCGTTCCGGGCTGGGTAGAGCCATTATCTTCATAACCTGCCAAAGAGCCAATGGATGCCAGGAGTATCTGCTGCTCTTCCTTCTTTGGCATCTCACCATCATACCTGGCATAATGGGGGTTGGCAGTCAAGTTTAATGCAAGGGTATCAAGGTTTAAGTCTACGGGTACATTCTGGGCAACAATCAGATCTACTGAATCTGACCAATACTGACTGCCGCCGTGGTCAACTCTGAACTTATAGGTGTTTACCGGTAAAATAAAGCCGGAAGAGCCTGTGCTGTCTGTGCTTGTGGATTGGCCCAGGTATGAGCCTGATTCTGAGAACAGGTAGACTCTGGCCCCGGTGACCGGGGTGTCGGATTGAGTGACGTTGATCAGGGCGTTGCCGTGATCAACTGTGATAGTTTGATCTGCCTGTACAGTTTCTTCTGACCAGTACTGGCTACCAAGGTAATCAGCCCGGACTTTGTAGGCTTTTTCAGGCAAAGAATAAATAGCCTGCCCATTGGCATCGGTTGTGGCATTGATGCCCTGGTAGCTTCCTGATGCGGTGAACAGGTATGTTTTGGAAGCCTGGATGGAAAAGGATTCCTGGTATTGTCCCTGAACTGTGACGGTTACATCCTGGTGGGGTATGCTCAAGATTTGGGAGGTGATTTCAGGAACGGACAAGACTTCTGACCAGAACTGGTAGCCAAGGTAATCGGCCCTAAACTTGTACTCTCCTTCGGGCAGATCGAATGAGACCTGGCCGGTGCCGGAAGAGGTCTGGTTCAGGCCGAGGTAAGACCCGGATGAAGAAAAGGCATAGACCTTGATGTCGTTTAAAGGACTGCCCGGAGCCTTTTCCAGGGTCAGGGTGAGGCTGCCGCCGCCAGGGTTGATTTCTATGGAGTTCTCCTGGTTGGGCAGTACTGAGCCTTCGGCCCAGTATTGGGAGCCAAGATAGTCTGCCCTGAACTTCCAGGTGCCCTGAGGAAGGTCAAATTCTGTTACTCCTTCCGCATTGGTTATGCTGTTCTGTCCCATATAGGTGTTGGTATCGTTGAACACGTATACTTTTACGCCGAACAGGGGGGTGCTTTCATCCCCGACTCTTACAAGGGCATTGCCCTGGGGGATTTCAATGGATTGGTTGGTGGTTGTGAACACCTCAGACCAGTACTGGCCTCCCATGTAGTCGGCCCGAAGTTTATAGGGGTGTTCCGGCAGGTTAAAGGCGACCTGACCGCTGGCGTCTGTTACGGCGTTTTGCCCCATGTAGGTGCCGGATTCCGTGAACAGGTATACCTTTGTTCCAGCCAGGGGAGAGGTTTCGCCTGCATTGGCTGTGCTAACCGTTGCTGTGATTTGATTGTGGGGGATCACAAGATTAACGGCGGTGTCATCCGGGATGGTAAAAGTTTCGGTCCAGAACTGGTAGCCGAAATAGTCAAGGCGGATCTTGTAGGTGCCGTTGCCCAGGGTGAAGGCGGCCCGGCCGGATGCATCTGTCAGGGTGTTTTGGCTGAGATAGCTGCCTGCTTCGTTGAACAGATAGGCTTTTATGCCTTCAAGTACGGTCTGGTCGTCCTTTTTGGCGGTGAGGGTAACAGTGCCGCCGCCTGTGGAGATGTCGGCCAGGGTGGTTTCATTGGCTGTGACGGTTAACGCCTCACTCCAGTACTGGTTGTCGAGCCAGTCCGCTCTGAAGGTGTAGGTGCCCTTAGGCAGTGTAAAGGAGACCTGACCCTGGTCGTTGGTAAAGCTGTTAAACCCCAGATATTGGCCCTGGTCCGAGAAGACGTAGGTTTTCACATCGGACAGGGGCTGGCCTGCGTTTGTCAGGTTCAGGGTGATGGTGCCATGTGGAATGGTGATGGCGGGGTCGGTCCAGGTAAAGGGTTCGGACCAGTAGTGGGTTGAAAGATAATCTCCCCGGAGTTTATAAGATTTTTCAGGCAGGATATAAACGTTCCTGCCTGCGCTGTCCGTGGTTTTGGTTATGCCCAGATAGGTGCCGGATTCCGTGAACAGGTAGGTCTTGATACCTGTTACAGGATCTGAGGCTGTACCTGATGTTTTCAGGGCGGACAGGGTGAGTTCCCTGTGGGGGATGGTCAAAATGGCGCTACGGCTGGCGGGCAGGCTAAAGGTCTGGGACCAGAACTGGTAGCCCAAATAGTCACAGCGAACCTTGTAGGTACCTGCGGGCAGGTCGAACAGGGCCTGGCCCTGGCTGTCCGTGGTTGATGATTTGCCCAGATAGCGGCCGGCATCGGAGAACACATAGGTTTTGATCCCGGTGAGGGGAACGGCATTGTCACGGGTCAGGGCAAAGGTGAGGATGCCGCCCTGGCTGTCAATGACGGTTTCCTCGCCTGTTGTGGTGATGGTGTCCGAGAAGTACTGGCTGCCGAGGATATCGGCCCGGAACCTGTAGTCATGGCCCAGGGGCAGGTTAAAGGAAACTTGGCCGCTGGCGTCGGTGACGGCGTAAAGACCGAGGTACCGGCCGTTTTCATCAAAGACATAAACCTTGATGCCGGCAACAGGAGCGCTGCTCTGGATGATAGTGACGGTCTGGGCGGTTTCCTCAATGGTGAGGTCCGTGCCGCTTGTGCTCAGACTTAAGGTTGCTGTCCAGAACTGCTCGTTGAGGTAGTCTGCCCTGAAGGCGTAGGAACTTCCCGTAAGCTGGGCTTTCTGGAACACGGCAATACCACCGACATCGGTGGTGGCATAGATACCGGCATAGGATCCGGCTTCGGTAAAGGCATAGACCTTTATCCCTTCAATGGTCCGGCCCGTGCTGGTGGCAACCCTTACCTCGAACACATTGTCCGGATCCGAGGAGATGGCGGCAAGACGGGTATTGTCCACATAGACATAATCCATGAAGAAATCCCCGTCAGGGGTGGACTCTCCGATAAGGTTGCCCA
>PIVQ01000462.1 GCA_003354055.1 Desulfobacteraceae bacterium
CATCAACATGAATCATTCCGACCGGTTTGTCTTTTCCAAGGGCTCTCATAATCGGCAAAGTAATGGAGTGATCGCCTCCCGCACTTATCGGAATGACCGAAGATCTGTGAAGTTTTTCAATAAACCCTTCAATATCTCTATGACTTGATTCCACATCAAAAATCTGTTTAAACGGCACATCCCCAACATCACCCACGCGGCATAATTCATAGGGATTTATCCGTGTGACATGATGAATTTTACGCATCATGCTTGAGTAATCCCTGATTTGCCGCGGCCCCTGCCTCGCGCCGGAACGGGCTTCTACCGCACCATCATATGGAATTCCGAGAAGTGCAATGTCAATGTCATTAAAATCAGTTATATACGGTGCTCTCATAAAAGTCGGTATTCCGCAATAGCGCGGTTCATTCATTGCGTCATATAAATCATTCATTTTATCAGATATCCTTTCTATTATGTACCGGGTCAGAGTATCACCCGTTGTTAAAACAACAACCTATTTGGCCCGAATTTTTCCCCTTTACCTCGGAAGATTTTTGTTCACCTTGCATCCCATGGGAGATCCCTTGCCGATAGTGGCAAAACATTTTAAGCATTCATCGCAGGGAATAATCTCATCATCTTTTCCAGTGAGTATTTTCCCTGCCGACTGAGGGTCGCAGATCATCTGCCGGCCAATGGCAACCATGCCAAGCTGTTCGTCTTCCACAGCATGGGCTACGGCATTACCCACGCCGAATTTTCCAACAACGATCACCGGACGCCCGACCTGCCTTCTAAATGCAGCGGTAAGAGCAATATTCGCCCCTGAAGGTTTATCCTTGGCTAAAGCGGAGGAGCCCACAAGGCATTCCTTATCTTGAAGTTTCTTCCAGCCCCCGTGGGCAATCAGGCTCACATCAAAAACATCCACGCCTTCAGCGGCCAGTAATTTGCCGATGATAACGGCATCCTCAAGGGTCTGGCCTCCGTCAATTATTTCTTCTGCATTAATCCTGAAAAAAATGGGATATTCCGGTCCCAGGTCTTCTCTCACTTTTTTTACTATATCCAGCGCCAGTGTGGCCCGGCCTTTGGCGTCTCCACCATAGCTGTCATCCCTCTTATTGGTCAGCGGAGATAAAAACTGACTCAGCAGATACAGATGGGCACCATGAATCTCAACACCGTCAAAGCCGGCTTTAGAAGCTCTGACCGCTGCCCTGGAAAAATTATCTACCAGTTGGTCGATATCTTCAGTATCCATGATTATCGGCTCGACATCCGGACGAAACGCCACTCCCGAAGGCGAAAGCCCCTGCCGCTCATTTTCGCGCGGAACACACCGGGGCCCTGCGTGGTTTAATTGGACAACGGCCAGAGCCCCTTGTTCCTGTATGGTACGTACAAGTTTGGCCATACCCGGAATCTGGGAGTCGTCCCACAGCCCAAGACTATTGGGGACAATACACCCGGCCGGGTGAACAGATGTAGCTTCCACAATTGTAAGCCCTATATCCTTTGACCGTTCTTTGTAAAAATAAAGGATATCTTCTGTGACAAATCCTTCCGGCGAGCCATAGTTTGTTGTAATCGGCGGTAGAACAAGCCTGTTTCTCAATTTCATATGTTTTATAGTGACTTCACTATTGAGCATTGCCATTTGTCTTTTTCCTCCTGTTATTAGCAAACAAGTTCCGCATACCTTAAAAAGTTGAACGATATCCGAAAGTCATCTTCCTTGGAAATAATCATTCCCTTTCAAAAAATGCAACGATAAACAGCAACCGTCATCCTTTCCCTCTATGGATCGTGATGAAAATTTCCCATGACAAAACCTACTGAATCCACTAAAAGGGTAAGGGCTGGGCAGATTCCGAAAGGATACTTCCAGTGAAAAACAAAAGGGTAAATTAAGTGAATCGGTCTTCTTCCGGCATTTTATTTGTGTTGTGCATATCCGTGGGGGTTGCCATGATCGGACTTGGAATTGTCTGGCCCCTGGTGCCGGTATATGCTGTGGAGCTTGGGGCGGGAGGTTTCCTTGTCGGGATAATCATTGCCAGCTTTAATGTGTCCAAGACCATTTTCAGTCCCTTTTCCGGCTGGCTTTCCGACCGATGGGGAAGAAAGAACTTCATTGTGGTAGGCCTTGGGGCCTATGGAATCATTTCCTTTTTTTATCTATTGCCCTCCCAGGCAGAAACCCTTGTTATAGTCCGGTTTTTCCATGGCATGGCTTCGGTACTGGTGGTACCCATTGCCATGGCCCTGACTGCCGATATTGCCCCCAGAGGTAAACTGGGGAAATATATGGGAACCCTGAACATGGCTATAATGCTGGGTCTGGGAATCGGGCCGGTCCTGGGCGGAACCATCCGGGATCACTTCGGCATGGATGCGGCGTTCTATGCCATGGGCGGCTTGGCTTTTTTTGCCGGTATTCTGGCGATGATCCGAATCCCTTCGGACCGCAAACCCCATATGGACGGAAAGAAAAAGGCCGGGTTGCCCATGACTCAAATCATTCGCCATCCCGTCATTCTGGGGATTTCCCTCATGCGATTTTTTGCAGCGTCCGGACAGGGGGCGGTATATACCTTTCTGCCCATACTGGCCATTGAGATGGGCTTAAGCAGTTCCCGGGTCGGCGTGCTTTTGGGGGCCAATATCTTTTTAATAGCCTTTCTCCAGCGCGCCAGCGGCAACCTTGCCGACCGGATGAATCCAAAACATCTGGTGATTGGGGGAACCTTTGCCTCCGGACTTGCCGTTCTGGGTATGCCGTTTGTGGAAGGCTTTGCCTATATCCTTTTGCTCAACATCCTCATGGGCATGGCCAATGGAATGGCACTTCCCGGAGGCCTGGTGATGACGGGTCATCTGGGAAGGAAACTTGGCATGGCTTCGGTCATGAGTATCAATGATGCCTCCTGGAGCCTGGGGATG
Source organism: Desulfobacteraceae bacterium (assembly GCA_003354055.1). The sequence goes on from PIVQ01000462.1 coordinate 2,932, forward strand.
ATTGTCTCTCCTGTACTTTCAGGGATTATCCTTGATCTTTTCGGTCTTGCCCATGTGTTTGTCATCGGCAGTCTGCTGATTATCCTGGGGACCGTGATTGCGAACTTTTTCTTCAGAAGCTATTGTCCTGAATCCCTTACCCCCAAATAGGTCCGCCACCCTACAGGTAAAATAGGTTTTTTGCCGATTGCCATTTGGGGTTTACCTCTTTAATTATAAGATATGATTAATAAAGGAGGTACTTATGACAAGACCCGAATACCAGGTAGATCAAACCACCATAGGTCACTTGATCGATCTTGTGGCAGATCAATTCACTGAAAAAAAAGCCGTTGAGTACCATGAATACAGCATCCACCATACCTGGGGGCAGTTCAAAAAAGTTATCAATGATACGGCCAAAGCCTTTATGGCACTGGGTATTGAAAAGGGGGAGAAGGTGGCCATCTGGGCCAACAATGTTCCTGAATGGCTTTATACCCAATACGGCACCGGTAAAATGGGGGCCGTACTGGTAACCGTCAATACCAGTTACAAGAGCTTTGAACTTGAATATCTTCTGGAACAGTCTGATGCCTCCACCCTGATTTTCATCGGCGGCGTCCGGGAGTCTGACGAATACCTCAAGGTAATTGAAAAAATCTGGCCCGAGCTTGATCAATGCGAGCCCGGACAACTCAATAGTGAAAAGCTTCCCAGACTGAAGAACCTTGTCCATATCGGGCCTGAAGAAAATAGACTTTCGGGCATGTACGGCTGGGAAGATATCCTCAGGATGGGCAGGTCTGTTTCAGATGAAGACCTGCAAACCCGCCAGGATTCTCTGCATCCGGATGATGTCATCAATATGCAGTACACCTCGGGTACCACGGGATTTCCCAAGGGAGTAATGCTGACCCACACCAATATTATCGGCAATGCCAAAAGCATCGGGGAGTGCATGAACCTGACCTGTGATGACAATCTGTGCATCCCGGTGCCGTTTTTCCATTGTTTCGGTTGTGTCCTGGGTACCCTGACCTGTGTGGTAACCGCTGCCACCATGTCTCCTGTGACCCAGTTCAAACCGGACCTGGTACTTGAAGTTGTGGAGGCCAACCAATGTACCGCCCTCCATGGGGTCCCGACTATGTTCATAGCCGAACTTGAGGAGATGAAAAGCAAGACCTTTGACACCTCTTCTTTGCGGACCGGTATTATGGCAGGCTCTCCATGCCCCATTGAAGTGATGAAAAAAGTGGTTGATATCATGGGTATTACCGAAATGACCATTGCCTACGGCCAGACAGAATCCTCTCCCGTGATCACTCAGACCCGGCCCGAGGACTCCCTTGACCTGAGGGTGACCACCGTGGGCCGTGCTCTGCCCGGACTTGAGGTAAAAATTGTGACCCCTGAATCCGGACAGGAAGTAAAGTTTGGAGAACAGGGAGAGTTGTGCACCAGGGGATACCACGTGATGAAAGGGTATTATAAAATGCCGGAAGAAACCGTTTCGGCCATTGACAGTGAGAACTGGCTCCATACCGGAGACCTCGCGGTCATGGATGAAAACGGATACTGCAAGATCACCGGCCGCATCAAAGACATGATTATCCGTGGCGGTGAAAATGTTTATCCAAGGGAAATCGAAGAGTTTTTATTTACCCATCCTAAAATCATGGATGTCCAGGTCATCGGGGTTCCAAGCGAACGATACGGAGAAGAAGTGGTCGCCTACATCCGGCTGAGAGCGGGAGAAAAGGCAGAATCTGAAGAGCTGGCCGATTTTTGCACGGGCCGGATAGCCTTTCATAAGATTCCAGCTTTTTTCTTTTTTGTGGATGAATATCCTGCCACGGCATCCGGGAAAATTCAGAAATATAAGCTCAGGGAGCATGCAACCGGCCACCTGAAGCGGCATAATGATGCCCGGATTGTTACGGCATAGCTAGTGGATCACTCATCATCTGAATCGGACAGCATTGTCGTGATATAGCTCTGAAGGGTCTCAATCTCGGCCAGGTAGGTGTCCAGAGCAGTATACTGATCGGCCATGATCTCGTATTTTTTTTCCAGGCGCTCTATCTCCTGTTCATAGGATTCTTCCAGGCGGGTGATCTGTTCGTCAATGCCATCGATCTCTCCGTTGATATAGCCGTCTGACAGGGCGTAATTACCGAGCTCATCATTCAGGGTGTCGGCAAGTCCCGTGACCGTATCCGTTCCCAGGAGCAGGTCCATGATCTCTTCGTAATTGTCCGACAGCTGCTCGCTTAACTCGTCCTCATCAAGGGTAATGGTACCATCGCTTTCGAATTCAATGCCAATATCCAGCAGGCTGGTGATACTGCCGCCGGTGTCCACAGTGGTGCTGAACAGGCTTTGGAGCGCCAGTTTTAAGGTTCTTGCCGTGGAACTTTGGGACAGTGTGCCCCAGGTATCATCATCCGCATCATAATCATCGTTCTCGTCAATTTCAGTGATAAGGGCATTATAGGTTTCCACAAGGCTTGAAATCTCATCTTCAACCGTGGTGGTGTTGTTTTCAATACTGAGGGTGGTGGTACCGGTGGAGTAGAGGGAGAGGGTCACCCCGTCGATGATGTCGGTGAGGGTGGTGTTCTCCTGGCGCTGGTAGGATACCCCGTCAACGATCACCTCGGCATTGAGGGAAGAATCCGCAGGGGTGATGGTTTGGGTCTCGGAAAATCCGAGCTGGCCCGATGCGGTGCTGTTCGCATCTCCCCAGTTGATGGTGAGTTCGTCCAGGGTGCCTGATTCGGCAATGACCATTTTGCCCGTATCAGAGTCGATGTACACCTGGTAGTCCTTTTCACTACCGTCGGATTTGGATGCGTTCTCCAAAGCAATCTCAACGGCTTCCGCCAGTTCATCAGCGGTCTCGTAGGTCCCTGCCGCTATTTCGGCGGTAAGCTCGTCCCCGTCATCTTCCTGGAAAACAATGGTATTGTTGGCATCGTCAATGCCATCACTAATGGTAACACCATTTTCAAAATCAATGGCCGTATCCCCGGTCATGGTATATCCCGAACCGTTTTTTTCCGACATGGTCAGACCCGAGGGCTCGGTGATAATGGTAATTCGAGAGTCGTTACCACTGTCATCGGCCTCCAGGACCAGTTGATAGGTATTGTCCCCCGTGCCTGTGTTAATGACC
>PIVQ01001254.1 GCA_003354055.1 Desulfobacteraceae bacterium
CACCGATTTTAAATTTATTCATCTTCCAAGCCCTCCGGTGCTGAGATTTCAAAGAAGGCCATGGACTTAACGACCCAAGTCGGAATTGTCATATCTGACGGATCCGGTTTGATGCTGGCAAGATATACTTCCGCCAGATCTTCAGTGACATCGTAAATCGAATTCTCATCCAAGGTCACAATATGAATGCTAACGGCAGTTCTGCGGATATATGGAAGCACGTCGATGGCATTTTCAAAACTTCTTATCTGGACACTTTGAACTTGATGATCATTGTTTTCGCCATTAGTCCTGATAAGCAAGAGTTGGTTGGTATCTACAAACATTGTCTATCCCTTTGTTCGTGGCATTTAATGATATATTTATAATCACAATATAACCAATAGGCAACCACCTAAACGATTGTAAATATATTTTATTCGTATAGTGTAGTTGTAGAAATGCCATTCAAAAAAGGGAACCCATGGGAAAAACAATCGTCTTTGAATTCACCATTCCGCCTTTATCTGTGAATGAAAGTCTTGTGGTGAATAATTTCAGGATTGAAAAATCTATTGCTGCAAAAAACTGGTTGGAAAAAATGGGCTGGGAACTTAAACTCCAATCAGGAAAACTACCATCATACTGTTATTATCGGGCAGATATTTTAACCCCGGCCCACATGACCACAAAGGATATTGATAACTGCATCAAGCCGTTAATGGATTTATTCGTCAAACACAAGAGAACGCCTGACGATAAATATATGGTTGATGTGAGAAACCGATATTCTGATAAAAAACTATTAACCATCGCCCTAAGAGAGGAAGACCTGGACTATTGGGCGTTAATTAAAAAACCATCGAAAGCGATTTACAAGAAATTGAAACAACATAGATCTTTAGGATATTAGAAATGGAAAATGGTGAAATCGAAGTCAATATTCCCGATGCGGAAATCAGCTTCAACCTTAAGCCCGAAAAACTGGTGAGTGGCGTTCGTGATTTTCTTATCTCAGAAATGAAACAAAACGGTTATCTGGGCGCATGGGATGGCCTGTCAGAAGACCAGCAAAAAAGTGCTATCTACCGGGCAACGGAAAGTTCTGAAGAACTGATTAAGCAGATCGTTAATATTGTTGCCGCCGGTGATTTCTCGGTCATTCATTCCGCGCTCGATAACTTCAAGGTCAAAGAAGGCTTTGTGACTGTCACGACCAAAGGCCGCGCCGACGATGGCGCCCTGCTCGCCCTCAATCACTCAGATGGCAAGATCATCAAAATGATCGTGATCGATGAGGATCAATTCGACACGAAGCGCGATAAACAAGACGCAGATCCAGATCAGCCCGATATGCTGGACGGGCAGCCGCAGAAAGAAGTCACGCTTTCTGATCAGGTAATGCTCGATGACGATGACGATCTACACGGAGGCGAGGAAGATAATGTCAATGAAGAGCCTGAAGTTTTGCAAGCCGAAGAAGTTAAAGAAGAGGACGAAAAAACGGTCGAAGCCGAACAAGAGCAA
>PIVQ01000463.1 GCA_003354055.1 Desulfobacteraceae bacterium
AGGGAGATCCTGTTTCCCGGCTATTTTGCCAGTGAAAAAGTAGACTCGACCAACCTGCCCTATCACATGGGACAGGCTGTGTCCCGGCTCTATGATATTATATCCGAGCAGGTCATCCACGTCCTGCGCCACGATTGTCTGCGCTATGATCTGGCCTGTGCAGAATGCGAACCCCGGGGTAATGATGTGGCCCTGAAAGTAATTCAGGCCATCCCGGAGCTGCGCCGCTGCCTGGCCGAAGATGTCAGAGGCGCCTTTGACGGAGATCCGGCAGCCAAAAGCCATGATGAGGTGATCTTTTCATATCCCGGTCTTTATGCCATCACCGTTTACAGGATTGCCAATATTCTCCACGGTCTTAAGATCCCCCAGCTGCCCAGAATCATGTCGGAATATGCCCACAGCCTGACCGGCATTGATATTCATCCGGGGGCCACCATCGGCAAACGATTTGTCATTGACCACGGTACCGGTATCGTCATCGGAGAGACCTCCATCATCGGAGACAATGTTAGAATTTATCAGAATGTTACCATCGGTGCCCTTTCTCTGCCTCCGGATGCCGGTGAAAAACTGAGATGGGCCAAACGCCATCCCACCATTGAAAATGATGTCATCGTATATTCGGGCGCCACCATCCTGGGAGGAGAAACCGTAATCGGCGCCCGGTCGGTTGTGGGCGGTAATGTGTGGCTCACCCGTTCCATTCCTGCGGACACCAAGGTGTTTATTGAAAACCCCAGGCTCATTATCAAAAACCAGGAAAAGGACTCTATCCATGAAAAAGTTAGCTGATCTGACCCAGGCCTGCGGTAACACGCCCCTGGTCTATCTTGCGAATGCGTCCAAAGACTGCGGCGCAGACCTATATGCAAAACTTGAATATTTTAACCCCATGGCCAGTGTTAAAGACCGTATCGGTCTTGCCATGATCGAAGCTGCCATGCGTGACGGAAGTATAAAACAAGACACCCTGATTGTGGAGCCCACATCAGGCAACACCGGTATTGCCCTGGCCTTTGTCGCCCGGGTCAAGGGACTGAAAATCACCCTTACCATGCCGGATACCATGAGCCGGGAACGACAGCAACTGCTGCGCCATCTGGGTGCGGAACTGGTGCTGACCCCGGGAGCTAAGGGGATGAAAGGCGCCATTGCAGAGGCCCAAAGTATTGTGGAGACCCACGGCAATGCCTTTATGCCGGACCAGTTCTCCAATCCTGCCAACCCTGAAATCCACAGACAGACCACAGGCCCTGAAATCTGGGAAGCCACCAACGGAGAAATCGACATCTTCGTGGCAGGCGTTGGCACCGGCGGCACCCTGACCGGGGTGTCCGAAATGATAAAGGACAAAAAGCCCGAGCTGATATCTATTGCGGTTGAACCCAAGGATTCCCCGGTAATTTCCGGCGGAGCCCCCGGTCCCCATAAGATCCAGGGTATTGGCGCAGGTTTTATTCCGGACAACCTTAATACTAAAATCATTGACCAGATTATCCAGGTTGCGTCAGATGACGCCATGGCAGGGGCCAGGCAACTGGCTAAGGGTAACGGGATCCTCTGCGGCATCTCCTCCGGCGCAAACTTCCACGCCGCCTTTGAAGCAGGCAGACAGAACCTCGGGAAAACCATTGTCTTCGTTGTCTGCGACACCGGAGAACGCTACATCAGCACGGACCTGTTCAACATCTGATAATTCTGGGCTTGCCAACCTGGTTTATATGTATAAGTTAATACATTTAAATCAGGGGCAGATATGGATCGAAAATCTAACGGAGCGTTGTTTGGCCTGGCTGCCTTCGCAGCCTGGGGACTTTTACCTGTCTATTGGAAACAGCTTCAGGCGGTAAATGCATTTGAGATTCTCTGCCACAGAATTGTCTGGTCCTGTGTTTTCCTTCTTGGGATCATTGCCTTTCAAAAGAGATGGCATGAACTTAAGACGATCATTCAAAATCCTGCGGCCCTCAAAGGTCTTGTCCTCAGTGGTATTCTCATCGGATTCAACTGGTTTATCTATATCTGGGCCGTCAACTCCGGCCGGGTGGTGGAAACCAGTTTAGGATACTACATGAATCCCATGCTCAATGTGGTCATGGGCTATTTCCTTTTGGGAGAAAGGTTCAGCAGAATTCAATGGATTGCCGTATTTCTCGCCATGGCCGGGGTGACATACTCTCTGGCAGGCTATGGGTCGCTACCCTTGTTTGCCCTGGGGCTGGCCCTAAGTTTCGGGCTCTACGGATTTTCCAGAAAAAAAATTGATGCCGCCCCTATTCCAGGTCTGTTCATCGAAACCCTGGTACTGCTTATTCCGGCCTTAGTGTATATTGGATACCAGACACTGGCCGCAGACAGTCCCGTTTTCAGGGATACCGGCATCACCCTATGGTGCATTGGATCAGGTGTGGTCACAAGTCTGCCCCTGCTCTGGTTTGCAGCCGCAGCCAAACGGCTGAACCTGTCGACTCTCGGGATCCTTCAATACCTTGCCCCGTCCATCGCTTTTGTATTGGGTGTTTTTGTCTATAAAGAACCCTTTACACGCCACAACCTCATCACCTTCGGGTTTATCTGGTTAGGGGTTCTGCTCTATATCTGGGAATCTACGCCCAGACGCCGCAAATGACCGGACGCAGGAGAATAAGACCTTTTCAAGTTTTCTTGACTTCATATCCTGAAAAACGGATACTATGGCAATAATAGTCCAAGACGTTTAACTTGCCATTAAAATTCGTATTCCGAGCTTAACACGGGTTGCTCTTAGACAGGTGTGTCCGTTGAACCCGGATGTCTAAGCGTTAAGAAGGAGTCATGGGTGAGAAAAAAAACCATCACAAAAACCTTTTGCCTGGGATTTGCCCTGCTGTTTATTTTCCTGGGGGGAGGCGGGCTTTTTTTTCTAAGTAAAATCAAGACACTGTCACACCTGACCAGCTCGATTTTCCACCACCCCCTGGTGGTTTCCACGACATCCCTGGAATGCAGTCTTACCATCACCAAAATGCATCGGGCCATGAAGGACATCGTGCTCTTTTCAGACCCGAATATCATTGCCGATAAGATCAGCCGTATTAACCGCCAGGAAACCCGGGTATATAAAAACCTGGACATTATCCGCGGCAAAATACTCGGTAACCAGGGCAAAGCCCTTGAAGAGGAGGCCAGGCGATTATTCAAAACCTGGAAGCCCATCCGGGATGAAGTCATCACCCTGGTTCTCAGGCACCAAACAGAGACTGCGGCTCTGATTACAAAAAATAAAGGGGCAGACCATGTGAATCGCGTGGAAGCCAAGATGGGCGAACTGACGGCATATGCCAGGAACAAAGCCTCTGACTTTTTAAACCAATCCGATCATACCGGAAGTAAAACCCGCTCTATTTCCATAGCGTTCCTTATTGTCGGTCTAATTTTCATTTTAATCACCGGCGGGCTTACCATTGTATTCTCATCCCGGTTTGAAGACGACCTGGTACAAAGCGAGCATCACCACAGAGTTATTTTTGAAAACTCTCCCCTGGGTATGATACGATTTTACCCTGACGGCACCATCGCAGATATGAATAAAACTTTTGCCGCCATGATGGGCACGACCAAAGAAAAACTTGTTGGATTCAACACAGCCACCCAGAGTCCGCCTGCCATGCAAAAAGCAATAAAAATCGCCCTGACCGGCCGGACCGCAGTGTACGAAGACTTATACACGTCCGTCACCGGTGGAAAAACACTATTTCTAAGGGTCGTCTTTAACCCGGTTAGCCCCGGTTCAGAGGAGACCGAGGTGATTGCGACTATGGAAGACATCACCGAGAGAAAAGCAGCGGAACAGGAAAGGGAAGAAAATGAGCGCCGGTTAGACACCATTTTCAATTCAGTTCAGACCGGCATATTCATTATCGACAAAGAAACCCAGACCCTTCTGGATGCGAATTCAGCCGCGGAGACGATGGCGGGCCTGCCTAAATCCGACTTGATCGGCAAGCCCTGGGACAAACTAATATGTTCGTCAGATGAAGACAGTTGCCCCCTTGTAGACCTTGGACAGACCGATAACAAATCAGAACAAACGCTTTTAACGGCTGAGAACATGGAACTTCCCATATTAACGACCGTGACGGAAGTCTCCATTCGCGGCAAAGATTGTCTTCTGGAATGCTTTGTGGATATCAGCCGGCAAAAAGAAATAGAACAGGGGCTTCGAGAAGCAAAAGAAAAAGCAGAGGCCGCAACCCTTGCCAAGGCAGATTTTCTGGCCAATATGAGCCATGAAATCCGGACCCCGATGAACGGGGTTATCGGTATGACGGAACTTTTGACCGGCACTGATCTGACCCGGGAGCAGAAAGAGTATGCCTCTACCATAGAACAGAGTGCAGATGCACTGCTCGATATTATCAACGATATTCTGGATCATTCAAAAATTGATGCAGGCAAAGTGGAACTGGAATACATTGAATTCAACCTCAGGACCCTTTTGGAGAGCATTGCGGATTTAACTGCGGTACGGATCCAGGACAAGGGACTTGAGTACTGCACTATTATCCACCCCAAAACCCCATCGATTCTCGTCGGGGATCCGGGAAGGCTTCGCCAGATCCTGCTGAACCTTATCGGAAATGCCGTCAAATTTACCCAGGACGGAGAAATCGTGATTGAAACCCGGCTGGAAAGAGAAAGCCAGACCCATGCCATTGTAAAATTTCTTGTCACTGACACCGGCATCGGCATCCCCGGTGACAAATTAGGTATCCTTTTTGATTCCTTTTCCCAGGTAGACACCTCAACCACAAGAAAATTCGGCGGCACCGGTCTGGGATTGGCCATCGCCAAACAACTGGCCGAACTCATGGGCGGCAGGATTCAGGTGAGTTCCACCCTGGGATCAGGCTCCTGTTTCAGTTTTACTGCCGCATTTAAAAAAACACCCCATAAAGCCCGGGAGGTGCTGAACAAACAAAGCCTGAAGGGAAAACACATCCTCATCGTGGATGACAATGAGACCAACCGCTTTGTTCTCAGAACCGATCTGACCAATTGGGGATGTCGCATTGATGAGGCCCATGACGGCCACACTGCGCTGAAAAAATTAACCATTGCCGCGAATGATGACGATCTGTTTGACATAGCCATCATAGACATGCAAATGCCGGAAATGGACGGAGAAACCCTGGGAAAAAAAATCAAACAGAACGACGCTATAAGTCAACTTCGGATGATCATGCTTACCTCCATGGGTATGCGGGGCGATGCCCAGCGGTTCAAAGAAGCCGGATTTTCAGCCTATTTAAACAAGCCAATCAAACAACAGGATCTTTTTGAATGCCTGTCCACGGTTCATCATATTCCGGAGGATGCAACCCAACAATCTTCAAAGCCCATCATCACCAAACATTCCATTGCCGAAAATAAAACTCAACCGGCACGGATTCTTCTGGCCGAAGACAATAAAATCAATAAGAAAGTGGCATTGGGAAACCTTCGAAAACTGGGGTTTTCAGCTGATGCCGTAGCAAACGGGATAGAGGCCATAGATGCGCTTCAGGAGACAGACTATGATCTTGTACTAATGGACTGTCAGATGCCGGAAATGGACGGATATGAAGCAACACGGATCATCAGGAAAGGCAGCTCCAAGGTTCTCACCCCCGGGGTACCGATCATTGCAATGACGGCTAATGCCATGGATAAAGACCGGGAAAAATGCCTGGCCGCCGGCATGAGCGACTACCTGGCCAAGCCTGTAAAAGCAAAGGACCTATCTGCCATGCTGTCTAAATGGCTGGGATAGGTCCTTTTACAATTCTTATCTTACGCTGTTAGGAATCGTTACAAAATAACTTGATCTAAATACCCTGAAGGGCAGAAACTTGTTTCCAAAACCCCTTAAAAGACTGGGTATTTTCAAAACAAAAGATCAAGTAAGTTTGGAGCCGATCCTTAGATCATCTTCCCGTCTTTCCAGAAGGGCGACATTTGTCTCAGCTTATCGATAGTCGGAATCAATGTCTCGACAATGATATCCATTTCCGCTTTTGTATTGTAGTGGGACAGAGAAAAACGGATGGTGCCGTGGGCGGATTTAAA
>PIVQ01001255.1 GCA_003354055.1 Desulfobacteraceae bacterium
TGACGAAGGGCTTTCCTTAGCAAAGGCGTGTTAGCAAGCGCCATAGCATTCGCAGATTTTTCTTCAAGATGAGATTCTATATGAAGCGCCAGTTCCTCAGTTAAACTGAGTTGGCTGATGATAGCTCTTTCAAGTAAGGATTGATCAGCAAAAAAATCATAGCTGAGAACACCTATGGCAAGGAGAACTGTGCTAAACAGAAAAAATGGTAAGCCTGCTTTATATTGTATCTTCATGCTTTACATATTCCTTCACAGACCATCTTTTGGGTAAGCAATCTTCATATATCGCGGTAATCTAAGTTTACCCGGTAAGTTTTTTTAAATCAATTAATTTGGGGAAAAATAGTTTCAAAGACTTGGCTTGGCCCGATACGAAATCAGCATCTTTTTTAACCCGGATATTTCATAACCTAAAGGTCAGAAACCGAGTCGAATTTGCTTTAGATGCAAGTTACAGGACGTGCAGCTGTAATCGTTTACCGCAAGCGGCTTGTAGCGAAGCCGATGAAGTAAATTCGGCTCGCCTGTAAGGTGGAAATTGAAATGTCCGGGCTAAGGGAGATACTGGTATACAAAGGGACAGCACCTGTTCCGCCGGAATGACCCAATAAATATCGGCGGTAATTTTTCATGGGATCCTGTCACAATGTAGCCACCTGGAACAAGGTGGTTCAGAATCACTTGAAATGCATCGTCAGTATCTTTTCCCTGGTGGTAGGTCAGAAGGTTATTGCGTAGCAGGATGATGTGAAAAGGGTCTTCAAACAAGGGACGGAACAGATCATGAACCTGCCATCGGATCAACTGCCTGGCACAGGAACGGACTTCATACTGTCGGCTGCCAGGGATTTTCCTGAAATAGGTTTCCATGATCGATGCCTCAACTTCCTTAAGGCTGCTTTTCCCGTACCAGCCTTTTTGAGCCCTTTCAATACACGTAGGATTCACATCCGTGGACAGGATATCCAGTTGCGTATCAATATCTGTCCGGGCAGTCAATCTGTGCCACAGAATGGAAAGACTGAAAGCTTCCTCGCCACAGGCACAGCCCACGGACCAGGCCCTAATTCGGTCTGGAAAACTTCTCACAAGCCCGGGTAGTATGGTTTCAGCCATACACTCCCACAGCTGGCGCTCCCTGAAAAATCGACTGATCGTCACCAGCAGGCACGATTCAGTTATCTTTTTCTGCTCCCTGTCTGATGCAATAACGGCAAGGTAGTTCCCGACATTTGAACAGCACAATACCTGCATATGCCGTCGAAGCCTTTTTTTAACCCCCTTTCGGACCTTGCGGTATCCTTTCCATGGCCGGTTAAAATAATCCAGGATCATTTTAAATTCAGTATCGCTGATCATAGCTGACATATCCAGTTGCATGAGGTTTAGGAATCGTTACAAAATAACTTGATCTAAATACCCTAAAGGGCAGAAACTTGTTTCCAAAACCCCTTAAAAGACTGGGTATTTTGGAAACAAAAGATCAAGTAATTTTGGAGCCGAT
>PIVQ01000464.1 GCA_003354055.1 Desulfobacteraceae bacterium
CAGATGGTGAAGCTGTCTTCCGTGCAAAGGAGTCACTTAGCAAGCTGCGGCGGATGCGAATTGCCAGGGGCTATCTTCGTTATGTCTTTGCACCGAACCCCAATATCTTTGATATTGCCGATGAGACAATAGTATGTCGCTGTGAATCAGTTACCGCCGAAAAGATCAGACAGGTGGTCAAGGAAGGTAATACTGATGTCAATGAGGTAAAGCTCTTTACCCGTTGTGGCATGGGACCTTGCCAGGGGCGCATGTGTGGCCCCGCTCTTGCCGAGATAACGGCCAAGACCCTGTCGAAGACGCCGGATGCAGTCGGCGCCTTGCGGGTAAGACAGCCTTTCAGACCGGTTACACTTGAAAACTATTGCGACCTCTACAGCAAGGGGGAGGATTAACCTTCCTTGGGGATCTTGAAAAAGGATTGACTGGGACTTGACAATAAACGAATGATCATTTATTTAAGGATCAAGTAAACCGTCAAGCCCAGAGAGAGGTGTCGTGAAAAACAGAAGAAACTTCCTGAAAGCCAGTGCCGTAGCCGCCGCAGCACTATCCGTTCCGGCCACGGCCGGATGTATCACCATCAAAGAGATTGCGCCCCGGGTACCCATGAAATCCAAAAGAACAGGAAAGGCTCTGGTTCTCTGGTACAGTCAAACCGGCTATACACGACGAAACGGCAGGCTGATGGGTGCCCACTTAAAAAAACTCGGATATAAAGTCACCGCCTCTGAAATTAGGGAGTTTCAGGTTCAGGACATGGAAAACTTCGATCTGATCGTTATAGGCTCCCCTGTATTTTATTACGACACACCGGAGTTCGTTAAAACATGGATACAGACATTACCTGATCTAAAAGGAACCCCTGTTGCCGCCTATGTGACCTTTGGCGGCCCCGAAGGCAATCAGAACAATGCTGTTTTTTCGATTCTTGATCAACTCACTCAAAGAGGCGGCGTTCCCATCGGCGCCCGAACCTTCATGAACATGAGCAGCTTTCCCCTGGCCTGGGCTGAAGAGGAGGTGCATGAAAAAACATGGATGAGCCGGCATCTGCCGAATCAGGACACCTATGACAGGGTAAGGGAATATGCAGCGTTCCTGGCAGATCAGCTGGAACAAGGCAAATCGGCTGAATTTTCAAAGCAGCTTACCGCCCGTGAGATGGTGACTTGGCTTGCCCCCATCTACTGGACCAAAAGATTCGTCAAAGATCACTCCATTTTGGCCAAAGAGTGTATCGAATGCGGCACCTGTGTAGAAAAATGCCCGGCCAATGCCATTGACCTGGCTGAATATAAGGTGGATACGGAATCCTGTGTCCTGTGCTTCGGATGCATCAACAATTGCCCTGCCAATGCCGTTTACATGGAATATGGGGGGAATCAGGTCGTCGGTTACCACTCCTTCATGAAAGAAAAAAATCTAACGATCACAGAGCCTGAAGAGTTGAGTTCATAATTATAAAGTAAAACATATTCTATCCCTGACCGCAGGTGAGTTGGAAAACGCTTATCTCAACAGCAGCATGTTGTTGTACGTGCTATTATTTTGCATCTGATTATTTCTCGTGGATTTATAAGGTAAATTATTTTATTCTTAGATTAACACCATACGAAATTCCAACTGATCAGATTTTCAAATGATAGCGCTGAATATACGTCTCCCCACTTTAAATAAAACAATCAGAGAATTTAAAGGAGGATGTCATGGTTACAATAAACAAAATACTCGCACCGACGGATTGTTCAGAGCCATCATCAGATGCGATTTTCTATGCAACTAAGATTTCAAAAACGTTTAAAGCAGAACTGATTGTGTTAAAGGTGTTCGCCCCTCCGGTTATCAGAAAATACACCGAGGCCAGTTTTTCATTCAGAGATGAACCGCTGGAAAAAACACAAGAGCATATCGAGGACGTTGAAGCATTTTGGAATCGCTATGTGAAGAATGGCATTAAACCGGAATTCGTAACTTTGATTGGAGATCCCTTTGATGAAATCCTACGGTATTCAAAAGAACATTCAATTGATATCATCGTTATGGGGACCCACGGTTATACCGGTTTTAAGCACATCCTTATGGGAAGTGTTGCAGAAAAAGTGGTACGTTACTCTTCGGTTCCGGTACTGACCGTTAAACAAAAAAGTTTTGAATATCGTCAAGCAACCCAATGAGTTAAAATAGACGCTTAGATCACCGGGCTAAACATCATAGATATACTCAATCTCCTTTGCAAACTTTTTATAGATCGTGGCCCTTCTGACCTTCATGGTGGCGGTCATTTCATTGTCATCATGGTCCAGTTCCTTGGTCAAAAGCCAAAACTTTCGGACATTTTCCACCCGGGCAAACTTGGCATTGGCTATGTCCAAGGCCTTTTGGATTAGACTTTCAACCTGGGGCATCCTGGCCAGGGATTTAAAGGTGGTGTAGGCAAGCTGTTGGTTGGTGGCCCATTTGCCCACATTCTCAAAATCAATCTGGATCAGGGCGGAGATGAATTTTTTACCGTCTCCCAGTACAATGGCCTCCTTGATATAGGGACTGACCTTGAGTTCATTTTCAATGAGGGAGGGAGCAATATTTTTCCCGCCCGAGGTAATGAGAATATCCTTTTTTCGGTCCACAATGGAGACATGACCGTCCCGGTCCACGGTGGCGATGTCTTCTGTCATGAGCCAGCCATTGACAATGGTTTTGGCCGTGGCTTCCGGATTTTTGTAGTAGCCCATGAAAACGGAAGGCCCTTTTTTCATCAACTCTCCGTCCGGGGCAAGTTTGTAATCGATACAGGAAACCGGTTTTCCCACGGTGCCCAGCTTGATATCATCGTCCATGTGGATAAAGGAGAGGCCGGTGCATTCGGTCATGCCGTAGCCTTCCTTTACCGGGATGCCCATGGCGTGGAAAAAAAGAAGTTCTTCCGGGCTAACCTTGGCAGCGGCGGAGAGACAGAGTTTGACTTCTCGCAGACCCACATAATTTTGCAGAGCCCTGAAGATGAGCCAGTACCCGGCATACCAGGCAAGCCACAACCCAAAGCCTACAGGTTCGCGGTCAAGGCATTTTTTGGCCATTTTATAGCCGACACTCATGCAGCGGTCAAAGACGAATCGTTTGAATCTCCCCGAGTCCTGGATATTGATGGCAATGGAACTGTGGAGCTTTTCCCAAATTCTTGGCACGCCTAAAAACACTGTGGGGGCGATCTCTCTCAGGTCATTCTGAATGGTGGCAATGCTTTCGGCAAAATTAACGGTATTGCCTACAACCAGAGGCAGGTAGAGGCTGAAAATCTGCTCTGCCACGTGGCAGAGTGGCAGGTAGGAAACAACAGTGTCCTCTCGTGTCACATCCATGGCCCCGGCTGCAGCCAAAGTGGTGGCTTCAACGTTCCTGTGACTGACCATGGCTCCCTTGGGCGGTCCGGTGGTGCCCGACGTATAGATCATGATACAGATATCTTCGGGAGCTCCTTTTCTCACCTCTTCTGTAAACAGGCAGGGCTGTTCGCAGGCCAGTTCCCGGCCAAGATTCTCCACCTGAAAAAAGGGAATGATGATATCTTGTGGGTAATGCCGCATCCCCTTCATGTCCTTGACAATGATCTTTTTCAAGTTGGGCAGCTCATCAATCACTTCAAGGATCTTGTCAGTCTGCTCCTGGTCTTCGCAGACCACCATGACGGAATCCGAATGGTTGACAACATACTGGACTTCAGGAAAGGGGCTGGTGGGGTAAACCCCTAAGGAAATTCCGCCCAGGCTGATGCAGGCCAGGTCTGCATAGAGCCACTCCTTGCAGTTCTCGCTGATAATGGCCAGATGATCTCCCCGCTTAAATCCCAGTGTCCTGAGTCCCAGGGCAAAGTGCATGACATGGTCAAAGTAATTCTTCCAGGTGACGGGTTGCCAGATCCCGAAATCCTTTTCCCTTAAGGCGACCTGGTCACCGCATTCCGCCACCCGGTCCAAGAAGATCCGGGGCAGGGTCCTGTTGGTCAGCTCAGCCATCTTTTTCTCCGTTTGTAATGTTTGACATTCCTGTAGCTTGCCGCGTCCTTGCCGTGGCCCATCCCCAGGTAGAACTCCTGGACGTCCCTGTCCCCTAGCAAAAGATCCACCGGCCCGTCCAGCACAATCCTGCCGTTTTCCATGATATAGCCGTACTGGCTGATATCCAGCGCCATTTGAGCATTTTGCTCCACCAGAAGAATGGCCGTGCCTTCATTCTCATTGATCTGTTTAATAATCTCAAAAATTTCCTCCACCAGCATGGGAGCAAGCCCCATGGAAGGCTCGTCCAGCATCATTAGAGATGGGGTGGCAAGCAGGGCCCGGCTGATGACCAGCATCTGCTGTTCGCCGCCGCTTAAGTAGCCTGCCAGGCGTTTGTACCGCCGTTTTAAGATGGGAAAATAACTAAAACACTTGTCCAGGTCCCGGGCCAGTTTAGCACGGCTTTTCTGGGTATAGCCGCCGCAAATCAGGTTCTCTTCCACGGTCAGGTCCTCAAATACCCGCCGGCCTTCCATGACCTGGAAAATCCCTTTCTGTACGATCTTGTGGGGGGCAAGACGGGTTAAAGGCGCACCTTGGTATTGGATGGTGCCGTCTGTAATAGCCCCGTCCTCCAGGGGCAAAAATCCGCTGATGGCCTTGAGGGTTGTAGACTTGCCGGCCCCGTTCGAGCCAAGCAACGC
Source organism: Desulfobacteraceae bacterium (assembly GCA_003354055.1). The sequence continues at coordinate 4,706 of PIVQ01000464.1, forward strand.
CACAATGGCACCCTTGTCAACTTTCAGGGAAAGGCCTTTGAGCACCAGGATGATATTGTTGTAGAGCACTTCCAGATTGTTTACTTCCAGGATTGCAGCCATCGTATCCTGCCTGTTTTATTGTTGGTTGTTGGTCCCTGGACCGGGGTATCCGGTCCAGAGGATTTTTTTTACTCGGGGTTTATTCGTCTAAACGGATCCAGTCTGAAACGGCTACGAACTTACCATTTTCTGCCTTGTAGACCTTACCTGTGGCCGTGGCATTGGAATCGGCAAAGCTGACCACGCCGTTGAGGCCGCCGGTGTCCCAGTCCTTCACTTTCGGCAGCATGTTTTTCAGATTTTCACCGGTGACAGGGAGACCTGCCTCATGGCACATAGTGGCCAGTTTGACATAAACCATGCCGGTGAACCATCCCTGCATATAGGAGTTGGGGCGGTAGTCCACATCAGGATGGTGGACCTTTGAATAGGCATGCATGGCCTGGATCATGGGGACATCATCCATGTACCAATAGGCATAGGGAGACACCCCCATATAGCCTTCGGCATCCGGGCCCAGCTTGTCCAGGAGCATTTTGCTCATGGCCCAGAAGGTGCCCATGAATGTGATATCCAGCCCAAAGTCCTTGGCGCCTCTGATAACTTCCGGGATGGGCGGAACCACATAGCCCTGGAAAATACAATAATCCGGCTTGTTCCGTTTCAAATCCAGAAGCTGACTTGTGATATCCACTGCCCCGACCTTTGTGACCTCTTCGGCCACCACTTCTATACCCAGTTCCTTGGCCAGTTTCCGGGCATAGGGAATGGGATCCCTGCCAAATTCCGTGTCGCTGTAGAAAAAGGCAACCCGGTGGGGTTTGTTGTTAATCAGGGGCTGGTCTGCAATATACTTTAAAAGAACCCCGAACTGCTGGGAATAGGAGGGACCGCTGACAAATATATAGGGATTCTTTTCCCGGTCGCTCAGTTCTTCGGAAAAGCTGGTGGACCCGTAGAGCACGTGGTAACGCGAGTTGATCTCCGGTGCCATGGCTTTGCCCACTCCGGTGGATTCCCCGTACATCATGGGCGGATTCTCCTTGGCCATAATCTTCTTAAAAGAGGCAATGGCTCGCTTTAAGTCATAACCGGTATCCTCGTAAATATACTTAATCGGGGTACCGCCTATTCCGCCCTGTTCATTGGCATAGCCCAGGGAATCCATGAGGCCCTGGTGGATATGTTTGCCCGCAAAGGCAAACCGTCCGGTAATGGGCTGACCCGCCCCGACTTTTATCACCTCACCCGCCAGAGAAATACCCATACCCACCCATAGGACAAGCGCCATGGTCAAGATAATGCTTTTTTTCATGATCCCTCCTCATTT
>PIVQ01001256.1 GCA_003354055.1 Desulfobacteraceae bacterium
ATAATAACATATACCCCCCTGTGATACTGGGTGGCCATGGGTTGAACAACGGCTGCCCAGGAGTAAAAAACGACCAGGATTACTGAGCAGGTATCAAATATGATCTGCTCGAATCGATTTAGTTTTTCATACACGGTTTGCCTTCCTATCGTGGTTAAACTATTGCGGGATGAGGTGATGACAGGTACGGGACGTTCCCGTACCTGCCCAATTTATATTGCAGGTCTTACAATACGCCTTTTTCTTTCCAGAATTTTTCAGCACCGGGATGGAATGGTGTAACAACACCGTCTGCGCCGGTTTTGACAGACATGTATTTGAAGGTTTTCTTCTGTTGTTTCATGTGAGCCAGGCCCTCGTCGGAATAGATAAGGGAGAGCATTTTGTAAACCGTGTCAGCAGACACTTTGGAATTAGCAACCCAAAGGGCGGAATCCTGGAAGGAGGGAGACTCGTAGTCTACACCTTTATAAGTATTTGCAGGAACGGCCAGTTTGGCAAAATACGGATATTTCTCATAGAAACCGCTGGCTTGTGCATCGGCATCCAGGTTAACCAGGGCGATGTCATTGGTCTGTGCCGCCATGATGACCGCACCGGACGGGAAGGCAGTGAACAGCCAGAAAGCGTCAAGCTGCTTGTTACCGAAAGCCTGGGCAGCATCGTTGTAACCCATGGCGTTTCTTTCAATTTTGTCCCAGACACCCATGTGACTGAAGAAAAGCTCGCAATTGGCAAATGCGCCGGAACCGGCATTACCAACACCAACTTTTTTACCCACCAGATCTTTTACACTCTTGATACCGGAACCAGCACGTGTAACCAGCTGGCCAGGAGCGCCGTACAACCAGGCAACAGCCAGAACATTTTCATATTTTTTGGTATCGTTTTTCATCATACCGTTACGTCCAAGATAGACATGACCTGAATAAACAACACTCATCTGCTGTCTGCCGGCATCGGTTTTTCTCAGGTTCTCTACTGAACCGGCTGAAGACTGGGCCTGTACCTTGAACTCAGAGACTGCTTTTAAAGGTTTGTAAACCTGGATACCATTGGCAACAACCTGGAAAGTACCACCGGCAGGACCACCGCCGAATACGACTCTTTCCTTGGCAAATGCAGACTGGCTAAGTGCCATTGAGAGTACAGCAATAAACCCGATGATGAATAAATGTTTAGCTTTCATACGATCCTCCTGTTTGGGTGTTTAGTAATGTTTAAAAGCATTTGCCACAAATTTTTCTCCGGCAATTGCCATAACCGACCATTTGTACCGATTAGCAGGATAGCAATATGAAAGTCACGGATCAATTAGAGGATTTCTGATTCTCGTGTAGGTAAATTTCTTACAAAAAGAGTGGTTGCTATGGATTGGCAACTCAGTGGGTGAAGTCTTTTGAATAAAGGGCCTGGTACTAGAAGGTCACTGTTTTATCCAGGAACGTGTTTTTGTACATAGTTCAGAACGGCTGTAACATATCCCGGATCCGACCCGTCTC
>PIVQ01000465.1 GCA_003354055.1 Desulfobacteraceae bacterium
CGGTTCATTCAACAGCTTCTCGGACATGCCAGCCCCGAAACCACTGCCGTCTACACACACGTCAGTATCCTCAAACTGCAGGCGATCCACGCCGGAACGCATCCGGCGGAAATCGCGGCAAAAAAGACCTAACCGCTTTAAAGGGCCTCCGGCTTCCATTACTTTAGCTGCATGTTTACTGTGACGGAAAACCCGGTATTAGACCGCTCTGAAGAAGAGCTGTATTCCGTCGTTCCGGGACGTCTGGCAAAAAACGATCCCCCCTCAGAAAACCGCCTCTGGAATTTTTCGGCGTTTACTACGGCCAGCACCGAGAATTTTTCGGTGCAAGTCTATGAAACTGCGCCGGTTGAAACAGGCTGCAGCTACGACACCGCATCGGGTCGTTCTATTCTCTTCTTCGTCGATCCATACGGGCTGTGTGCGGACTCAATGTCTTCCTGGGATATGTATCAAAACTATCGAAATGATGGTGGTGATTTGACGTTGCAAGAAATGGGACTTCTGAATGACGTGCAGAATTACAGCACAACACGGGACAAACTATCCAAATTTGGAAATCAAATTTCGAACCATGCTGCACAACAGGCGGCTGTACTAAATTCTGGCAGCCATGACCTTGATCTCAGATTTGAGCGGTCTTACCCTTATGAGAAACATAAGTTTGCTTTTGGCGATGCAACATTATCTGGTGATTTTCAGGGGACAATAAATGTTAGAGAGGATGGGTCATTTTCATATTCAGGAGATGCCAACGTTCAGTTCTATGACAAATTTACAGACCCCTATGATACTTTTGATTGGGTCAAAGGCGAATGGAACCCAGACGGAACGCCCTACAACATCAATGGGTCGTGGAGCCAACCCTATTCTGGAGGTAATCCATGAAACGCTTTCTGAAAGTTGTTGTGGTTGGTTTTGCGGTAATTGGTTTTTTGTTTAGCTGCTTTGTCGTTGCTGTTGGCTGTGTCTATTTCAAGCATGCCTTCTTGTTCAAGGCACAGGTTGTCGGTGATATGTATATTGTTCAGCAACCGTTTCGGTTTTCTTACGATCTTGTCTCTAAACAACATGGGATACGAATCAATGGTGCAGGAGCATCCGGCTGGATGATTGTCGATAATTTCTTGTATGGTTCGGCAGAATCAAAGCCGGAATATTATGTCATTAACCTCCAGACATATAAGCATCTCCGCTTTGACTCTCTGAGAGAGTTGAATAGCCATTTGTCTCAAGATGGTCTTCCTAGTTTGGATATGAGTCAGCAAGAAAATATTAGCGACCTGCTATATGGCCGAGGTCGAGATCGGCTTTATCCTCAATCGGATTAGCTGGGAGACGGGTCAGCCCGTGATTTGTAGCATTTTCTAATTCGGGGAGGGGTCAATCAACCAGTCCTTGAATAATGACATCCATTGAATTCGCCTTCTTTTTGAACAGCATTCGACTCGCTGCAACAGAGACGGCCCCGACACAATAGTGATCGAGGTCGTCACTGTTTTCCTCCTTCGCGAATACGCTACGGCGGACAAGCCGCTCGATCTTGAAGAGCGGGCCGCCTGTCTGCGTGCTACGCACAGGCAGGCCGCCTGCGGCAGGGAGAGCAGGACGTGCGGGAGCGCTTGGAATGTCTTCCTCTGGGAGTCAGACCGAGCATCGTGCATTAAAGATGACGCTTCGCTCACGATGCTTCGTTCTGACCCCATTCGGAAGTCACCGGGAATCGTCGCATAATGAATTCATTATGCGAGCGCTTCCCTTTCCTGCGCAGCTCCCGCATGGCCTGCATTCCAAAATGGAGAAAGGGTCAGGCCGCCTAAATTGTCAGCGGTCGGTTAAAATGCACCACCCCTAGTCGATTCAAAATGCACCACCTTGAGGAGTAAATATGCTCTGATCTTTCGCTTTTATTAACAGCAATAATGAAAGCGGGAATATGAGCAATATCCTTGAGGGAAGTATGATTGAGACAATACGGGAGTTGGGCAAACGCGGATGGGGCATTCGGCGCATTACCAGAGAACTGAAAGTAAACCGCAGAACGGTTAGAAAGTATCTGGCGCAGGATTCAAACTGCACCATTTCGACCGCCGGGTCGGATGAAGTGAATCAATCAAAGTGCACCATTCCGACCGCCGGAAGAAAAAGTCTGTGTGAGGTGCATGATGAGTATATCCGCAAGGGCCTCCTGTGCGGATTAACTGCTCAGCGGATCTTTCAGGATCTGCAATTCGATAAAGCGTTTGAGGGCAGCTATGAGTCCGTGAAACGCTATGTCCGCAAGCTCTCGGAATGTGAAGACGTGCCATTCCGCCGGATGGAGGTGTTGGCGGGAACGGAGTGTCAGGTGGATTACGGAACCGGGGCGTGGATCGTTGGCGAAGATGGGAAGCGGCGCAAGACCCACCTGTTCCGCATCGTGCTCAGCTGTAGTCGCAAGGCGTATTCGGAGGTGACGTTCACGCAGGAAACGGAGTGTTTTTTGCGTTCGCTTGAGAATGCCTTCCGTTATTTTGGCGGGGTACCGGAAACCACCGTGATCGACAATCTGAAAGCGGGGGTGATTAAGGCCTGCGTGTATGACCCGGAGCTCAATCCAAAGCTTCGCGACTTCGCAAAACATTATGGAACCTGCATCCTGCCTTCGCGCGTGCGCACGCCGCGTCACAAGGGCAAAGTGGAGCGACAGGTTGGCTATGCTCAGGACAACGCCCTCAAGGGCCGTACGTTCAAGTCGCTGGCCGAACAGAATGCCCATCTGCGTAACTGGGAAACCAACGTGGCCGACAAGCGGATCCATGGGACCACGCGCCGGCAGGTCCAGCAGATGTTCGAGGAGGAAAAGTCGCACCTGTCGGCTCTGCCGCCGGATCTGTTCCCGGCCTTCCAGGAAGGCCGCCGCAAGGTACACCGCGACGGGCATGTAGAAATCGCCAAAGCCTACTACTCCGTTGCGCCGGAATACACCCGCCGCGAGGTCTGGGTGCGTTATGACGGCCGCCTCGTCGAGATCTTCAACGATGCGATGGCGCGCATCTGCGTTCACGCACAGAAAGAACCTGGACAACGCAGCACCCGCAAAGAACACATCCCGCCCGAAAAGGTCGGCAACCCCGAACTCGGCAACGAATGGATGCTCCGGAACGCATGGAATATTGGCGATGCGGCTCATGCATGGGCCATCGCCATGCTCGCTGAACGCGGCGTCCCCGGAACCCGCGTCCTCAATGGCCTGCTCTCCCTGCGTAAAAAGCATGCAACCCCCGCCATCAACAACGGATGTGCAAAAGCACTCGAAGCCCAGGAGTTCAGCCTAAAAGGGCTACGGAAACACATCGCCAACATCACCGAACAGCAAGAACACTTCACCTTCATCGAAGAGCATCCGCTCATTCGATCCACCGCCGAATATGAACAAATCATCAACAGCAAAGGACTATTCCAATGAACACACACCTCGACGCCAACCTCAAACAGCTCCGGCTCCCCGGCATGCGCGACAACCTCGCCATCCGACTGCAAGAAGCCCAGGCCGCACAACTCGGACATGAACAGTTCCTCGAACTGCTCATCCAAGACGAACTCGCCTTACGTAATGACCGGAAAACCGCGCGCGCGCTCAAAGCCGCGCGCTTCATCAACCTCAAACCGCTCGACCGCTTCGACTGGCAGTTCAACCCCAACCTCGACCGCCGCCGCATCCTCGAACTCGCCACCTGCGCGTTCATCCGGCAGCACACCGATCTGCTCATGATCGGCCCGCCCGGCACCGGCAAGACCCACCTCGCCCAAGGCCTCGGCTACGAAGCCATCAAACGCGGCCACACCGTACGCTACATCTCCATCTTCGACCTCGTACGCGAACTCATGGACGAAGAAGCCATCGCCGATGGCCGCCTGCTCGGCAAATACCTCAAACCCGACCTGCTCATCATCGACGACATGGGACTCAAACAGCTCCCCTCCCGAGCCGGCGAACACCTCTTCGAAGTCATCATGCGGCGCTACGAACTGCGCTCCACGCTCATGACAAGCAACCGGCCCATCGAAGACTGGGGGCATTTAATCGGCGACGTCCCCGCCGCCGGAGCCATCCTCGACCGACTACTGCAAAGCGCCGAAGTCATCCCCTTCAAAGGGCGCAGCTACAGGTTGCGCCACGACAGCAACAAACCAGAAAAAGAAGCCGAGCCCGACATCCCGAGTTAATGTTGCGCTCCGCTTTCCGTTGAGCCCTCAAACCCATGCAGGCTACGCTTCGCTATGAAGAGGCTTTTAATGACGGGAAGTTCGGCTACACGAAAAACAAACAGGAAGGGAAAAGGTCACTTGACCGCAGAGTTATTAGCAGCTAACAAAGAGCCTCTTGGGTGGTGCATTTTGAATCGACCACAAGTGGTGCATTTTAATCGACCGGTGACAGTATATGGTCTTATTAGTTCCCATGTAAAACTGTGAATGGTGGCTACATGAAATGAACTATCAAAATCAAGACGGGCTCTGATTTCATCACGGGCTGCATTCGTATAGGTAATGATGGCAACCCGTTGTCCACGCTTACGCAGCCGGTCGACATTTTCTTTCTTAAATTTCTCGAGAACATCCACAAGGCTTCTGGTTTTCCCCGATCCGGCACCGGCAAAAAGAAAAAAGCTTTTTGGACTGTCGAGATCCAGACATTCAAAAATCTCGTCGTTAACCGAATTTGGAGTCTGGTCACTCATCAGTGCCTCCTTCGGTATCTGCCTGATCTTTCAGAACATAATCAGAATTTCGACGAAGAAGATTATCCTCAAGCCATTTCAGACCTTCTCCTATATATTGAGGAGGCTGCAACTCTTCCGGCTCTGAGGTGAATAGAAGTTCGAGAGCCATTTCCGCTTTTTTACTGTTTTTGGAAAGAGCGTCGAACATGGATTTACAGGCATCGGATATAGTTGGTTCATTAACCGCATCGGCCATTTTCTTCATCAGGCCTTTGCTGACGGTTTTTCCTTTGAAAAATTCGATATTGGTTAGAACGATTGCATCTTCAAATGTATATGGAATGGCGGAAACCTCTTCACCACCATAACTGAGTTTCATTTCGTACTGATAAGCTGCTCTTACGGTTCCTCCGAGGACCTTATTCTCAAATGTGGAATTCAAGGCCTCATCCAGGTCCTTCGTTTTCGGTACCCAGGATTTTATAGTATCGTTCCCTGTAAGATACTCTTTTCCTTTTTGAGGCAGAACCTTTTCATTTGAGGCGCGGTCCCGGTCAGCCTCTTCATCTTTAGGCTTGTGCTCCAGTGAATCTAAATCCGTGATCACAAGCGTAAATATTCCGAGGGCTTCAACCAACGGCTTAAGCTGGTGCGCATGGCTTCCGCCAATCTCAAGCAAACAGATGTAGCACCGGTTCAGCTGTGGATAATGTTTGCTGATGAAATGGGGCACAAGCATACGCTCTGCCGGACCTTCAATCAGGATCGCGGCATTCGCAAAGAAAAGGTCACAGTGAGTAGTTTTCAAATAGCGGCTTGCAAATTTTTCAGTTTTGGAGTCATCACCAAATGTATTGGAAAGGTTTACTACTTCTGCAGAGGGGACGCCGTTTTTAGAGGTCGCAGGTTTCCTTTTGAAGTAGCGGAGACTCACAAACTCGATTTCATGTGCAATATGGCTGGAGTGAGTGCTGATTACCAATTGTGTAGAAAAAGCGGAACTATCACCCAGATCAAAAGCGGAACTATCACCCAGATCAGAATGTTTACGAAGCACCTCATAGGATTTCTTGATGAAAACCTGTTGAACCTGAGCATGAAGGTGCGCCTCCGGCTCTTTTATCAATACAATATGAAGCGGCTCAAATAAGTCATTGCCGTCAGCATTCCGCTTGTTTGCCTTTCCAACACGCATCCATTCATCCCGGAATCGAATCAGGCTAAAAATCATTGAAATAAGATTTTGATACCCAAGCCCATTGTACTTTTCAGGCAAGCAAAAAGACATATCGGCAGGGTCGGCGCCAGCACGCCTGCAAACATTAAATTGAACAGCGGCATCATGCTGCAATCCCTGGAGGG
>PIVQ01001257.1 GCA_003354055.1 Desulfobacteraceae bacterium
ATTGATGAAATCGATAAGATTTCTCAGCGGGGAGACAATCCGTCCATTACCAGAGATGTCTCCGGTGAAGGCGTTCAGCAGGCCCTGCTCAAAATCATTGAAGGTACGATTGCCAGCATTCCACCTAAAGGCGGAAGAAAGCATCCTCAGCAGGACTATGTTAAGGTGGATACCTCAAATATCCTCTTTGTCTGCGGGGGAACCTTTACGGGCTTAGAAAAGGTGGTTGAAAGACGGCTTACACAGAAAACCATGGGGTTTGGTGCCAAGATTGCCGACAAAAAAGATATTAACATCGGCGAGCTTTTGAAGCAGGTAAAACCCGAGGATTTGATTCAGTTCGGTTTGATTCCGGAATTCCTGGGACGTCTGCCCATCGTCACTTCCATTGGTGAGCTTAACGAAAGTTCTCTGGTTAAGATCCTGACCGAGCCCAAGAACTCTCTGGTAAAACAATACCAGCAATTGTTCCGGCTGGAAGGGGTTGACCTTCAGTATACGGATGAGGCGCTTGATGCCATGGCTAAAGAAGCAGTTGCCAGAAAATCCGGTGCCAGAGGGTTGCGTGCCATCATGGAAGAGACCATGCTGGATATTATGTATGAAATTCCTTCCAAAAAAGATGTCAGGGAGTGCGTGGTCGGCGAAGAAGTGGTCCTGAAAAACGAAGATCCCATACTTTTGTACGAACAGCCGAAAAAGCAGGCCTAAACACTAACGTGTCATAAATAAAGTGTCATAAATGATCAAAATTTCCAAGTTTTTCAATGCGGATGGGTCTGAGCCTGATAAAAAGACCCTTCCGCTGGTACCCCTGCGGGATATGGTACTTTTCCCCTATGTGACTACCTCTGTATTTGTGGGGAGGGAAAAATCCATCAAAGCCCTGTCCGAAGCCATGGCTGCGGACAAGCGGATTTTTCTTACCACCCAGAAGGATCCGGAGGTTTTAAAACCCAATATCCAGGATATTTTTCAGGTGGGCACAGAGGCGAAGATCACCCAATTGCTTCGCCTGCCCGACGGTACTGTAAAAGCCCTTGTTGAAGGGGTTAAACGGGGACGTATTGTCAAAATGGCAGATGACGGCGGATTTCAGGCCGTGGATTTTGTGGCAGTGGATGAAAAACCCATGCCTGAGTCTGCTACGGAGGCAGCCATCCGGACAGTATCCGAGGCGTTCCAGCACTATGCAAATCTTTCCGGTGTTGTGGCCAAAAGTTTTTTTAAGGGGTTGGATGCCTTGGAAGAGGATTCATCCCGGTATGCGGATACCATAGCCTCTCAGCTTCCCCTAAAGGTGGCTGATAAGCAGAAACTGCTCGAATGCGGAGATATTGAAGAGCGGTTTTTTCTCCTCCTTAAACTAATCCAGAAAGAAACCGAGGTCTTTTCCATGTCCCAGAAGATAAAGGGGCGGGTCAAAGAGCAGATGGAAAAACTTCAGAAAAAGCACTATCTCAACGAGCAGATGCGGGCCATTCAGAAGGAGATGGGCGA
>PIVQ01000466.1 GCA_003354055.1 Desulfobacteraceae bacterium
GAATCTTTTTCGAGTGTGGCAAATTTGGGCAAAAAAAGCTGGCAGACCCGCTGGGCAATGGTGATAAAAAAGATCACGCAGAACAGGGTCATAAAAATATCATAGGTATGAAAGGTGAGGAAAAGGTCCGGATCAACTGCCAGAGCTGTTTTTATAGCTGCCAGGTTGGGGGTCCCCCCGGTGTATACCGCCACCGCCATGCCCACCAGTTTCCAGTTGTCTACCCCTGCGATCCATAAGTATCCGGCCCCGGAGACCAGGATGATGGAGAAAATGGCCAGGACCATGGATAAAAGGGTTTTACCGGCAAGCCTCATCCATTGTTTCAGATCCAGGGAGAAGAGAAGAAGCGGCAGGGACAGGGCCACGGTAACTTCGCAGATACTCTCCTGAACCTTGAAAATTTCTACAGGCAGGACATTAATATTACCCAGAACCAGACCGACCCCGTAACAGATAATAATCATACCGATTTTATCCAGCAGGGGATACCGGATGCAGGCGTAGATGATAAGTGCCGGAAACACAAGGTAAAAAACAAGGGATGCTGCCATGGACTGCCTCCTAATATTACTATCGTGATTAATATTTCACTATAGTGAAATTAAATTCTATGGCGGGATATGTCAAGGATTATTATCGATGAAGCAGCGAGAGAAGCGAGAAGAGCTGGAAAAGCGAGAAAAGGGAATGCATATTGGAGTATGATTGATGGAAATGTTTTAGTACAGCGGTAGGGAACTTTGGTGCTCGTGCTATGGAGGACGTGGGTGGTGTATGGTTTTTTTAATTAATTTAATTGCTTATATCGTTCAGCGTCTGTAGGCTTCTCGCTCTTCTCGCTCTTCTCGCTCTTCTCGCTCTTCTCGCTCTTCTCGCTTCGTTTATTCCCGCGCAATAATCACCTTGATACCGAGATCTTCCAGCATCTTTTTAAAGTCCGGTTTAATCCCGGCGTCGGTGATCAATACATCGATTTTTTTGATGGGGGCGGTGACAAAGTTGGAGACAACCCCGATTTTGCTGTGATCGGTAACCACCACCACAGGACCCTGGGTCCGTTCGATCATCAGCCTGGTGACCTCAGCCTCCTGCTGGATCGGGGTGGTGAGGCCGAATTTTATGCTCAGGCCGTCCACACCGATGATGGCTTTGGAACCGCAGGCCTGGTCCAGCACCGTATGGGTGAAAAAGCCGATCATGGAGTTGGATTCACGCCGGAAAATACCGCCGGTGAGAATCAGTTCAATATCCGGATTGGTGACCTCCAGCAGGGCATTGGCATTGGAGGTGATCACCCGAAGCTGTTTGCCTGTCAGGTGGCGGAGCACTTGGGAGGTGGTAGATCCTGTATTGATGAGCAGGGTATCTCCGGGTTCCACAACCCGGTTGACGGCTTTACCGATCAATTCTTTTTCCAGGCGGTTGATCTGGTCTTTTTCCGTGTACAGGGGTTCGGTCTTCATCCGGTGGCGGAGAATGGCTCCCCCATGGGTACGGTCCAGAACGCCCTGTTTTTCAAGGACATCAAGATCCCGTCGGATGGTCAGCTCCGTAACGTTGAACTTTTTGCTTAGATCTACAACCTTAGCCACCCCTTTTTCTTCGACGATCTTACGGATCCGTGTCTGCCGGTCTGCCGGTATATACGTTTGTGCCATGTGATTTTTCCCGTTTGAATAAGGATCGGCTCCTAAATTACTTGATCTTTTGTTTCCAAAATACCCAGTCTTTTAAGGGGTTTTGGAAACAATTTAGATCAAGTTATTTTGTAACGATTCCTAAGTGCTTAAATTTTAAATTTTCCAACCACCTTGTTCTGCTGCTGCGATAATAATGCGAGCTCCTCTGCATTATCATTAACATCACTGCTTTTGGAAGAGATATCTCGGGAAGTTTGCCCCAATTGTTCAATTTCTCCTGAAATTTCTAAAATGGCTGAACTGCCCTGGTTGATATTGTCGTTTACATTGCCTATGGATTCGGATACCTGGCTCACATTTGCGGCAATTTCCCGGGTGGTGGCAGATTGTTCTTCAACTGCCGAGGCAATGGTAGATACAATGGTATCCACATCGCTGACCACGGAGGAGATGGATTGAATCACCTCAATGGTACCGTCTGTGCTGTTCTGAATACCGGCCACCTGGGCCTTGATCTCGTTTGTGGCTTTCGCAGTCTGACCGGCCAGGTCTTTAATTTCATTGGCCACTACGGCAAATCCCTTGCCCGCCTCCCCGGCCCTGGCCGCTTCTATGGTGGCGTTCAGGGAAAGCAGGTTGACCTGCTCCGAGATGTCAGTGATACTTTCCACCACTTTTTCGATAGCCTGGGCCGCCGCACCCAGATCCTTGACCTGGTCCGAGGCGGAGTTGACATGGGTGACGGCCTCATCTGTAATGGATCTGGCCTGTCCCGTATTGTTGGAGATCTCATTGATGGTGGCGGTCATCTCCTCTGCTGCCGCCGCAACCATATTGATGTTGGCGGATGCATCTTCCATGGCTCCTGCAACCGTTGTCATGGAACTGCTCAGGGCTGATGCATTTGCGGATATTCTATCGGTCTTTTCAGAGGCATTACCGGCATTCTCCGTCATAAGTCCGGCAAGCCCTGTCAGGGTTTTCGAAGAGTTGCCCAACTGGCCTGCACTGCCGGATAGATCCGTGATAATATCGTGGATCCGGGTGATAAAGGTGTTAAACCAGCGTCCCAGTTCCCCGACCTCATCCGTGCTGGTAATCTCAAGTCGCTTGGTCAGATCTCCCTCACCCTGGGCAATATCCTTTAAGCCTTCTGAAATCTTGGTGACCGGTTTGATGAACATCCGGCTTAGGAAAAATCCGACCAGGACAAGGGCACCGATGCAGCAGAGTATCCCTGTCCAGGCAATCAGTGTGGCGGTTTTAGTCGCGGCCTTTGCGGTGGAGTTGTGAAGCAGGCTGCCGGTTTCATTGATGGATGTTTTGTTTTCTGAAATAACCGTTTTAAGGCTTTGTTTGATGGTGGCCAGTACATGATCGGATTCCATCTTAAGCGTATTGCTTATTTCGGCGCTGTTGTCCGCCCGTACGGTTTCAAACCGGGTGGATAGTTCTTTGATCTGAAGGTTTACCACATCCTTGGCAATACAGACCACAATGGACCCCTGAGGCTCCCCAAAGTATTCCACCTTTTTTTCATAGACCAGGACACTGGTATCTTTTCTGGACTCTTCCAAAACCACCAGGGATTCCTCGTCTGTGGGCCGTTTTTCAAGATATTCAAAAATGCGGTCATCCACGGTATCCAGGTATCCGGGCATGGGGGTTCCATCCGCTTCCAGATACATCACATAGATAACCTCGTCCGATCCCGAGGCCAGACGACTGTATTTTCTCAATTCTGTATAATTTTTTTCAACCAGAAAGGTCAGGGTCATTTTATTGAGCAGATTGCCCAATACTTCGGCATTGGTTTTGACCAGAAGTTCCATGCCGGCTTTGATGTTTTTTTCTTCTTCGGAAAGGGCGGCAGCTGTTTTATTGGAGAGATTTTCAACTGCATTGGCTGTCATGCTGCCAAGGGATTTTGCCGTCTCGGCCTCAAGGGCGGTGAATTTTGTTGCGGACTTTTTGGCGGTGGTTTTCAGGTTTTGTGTGACGTCCTTCTCCATGGTGGAGAGAATTGTGGTCTGCACACTGAAAATGGAAAGAGAGATAATGGTAAAGGACAGTGCAAGGATAAGGGCTAACACAGACAATAATTTGAATTTCAGGCTCTTTTTGAAACGGTCAATCATCGGGCTCTCCCTGCAAGAAAACGGGTTAAAACAACAAAGGGGCATTCTCAAAGAAAATGCCCCTTTGCCGTTTAGCTTATGTCAGAAAAAAGCAAATGATTATTGCTGCCAGGTTTTGAGCAGTTCGTCATAATCAACAGTTTTTCCCTGGGGTTTTTCATTGGCCAGTTTAGCCTTGGGGCTTCCTGGTTTTTTCAACCATTCTTCAGGATCTACCTTTGGATTCAGTTTGGGGCCTTTGTCGCCCTGAACACCGGCCCGTTCAATACGGGCAAGGATTTTATCCTGTTCTTTGGCCAGGTTATCCATGGCGCGGGATACGGTTACTTCGCCGGCTACGGCTTCACCGATATTCTGCCACCAGAGCTGGGCCAGTTTGGGATAGTCAGGTACGTTGGTGCCGGTAGGCGTCCACTGAACACGGGCAGGACTTCTGTAGAATTCTACAAGACCGCCAAGTTTCGGGGCACGGTCTGTAAAAGACTGGTGACGGATGTCGCTGTCACGTACAGGGGTCAGGCCAACATGGGCTTTTTTCAGGGAAACAGATTTAGATACACAGAACTGGGCAAACAGCCAGGCTGCTTTTCTTCTGTCAACCGGAGTGGATTTAAGCAGGGTCCAGGAACCGCAATCCTGATAACCCAGTTTCATGCCTTCTTCCCAGTAAGGACCGTGGGGAGAGGGAGCCATACGCCATTTGGGGGTACCGTCTGCATTTACAACCGGGGTGCCTTTTTTAACCATGTCGGCGGTAAAGGCAGTGTACCAGAAGATCTGCTGGGCTACGTTGCCTTTGGCAAGTGCGGGAAGACTCTGGTAGAAGTCCATTCCCAATGCGCCAGGAGGGGCATATTTTCTCAGCCATTCCATGTATTTTCTCAGGGCGTATTTGGCAGCCGGAGAGTTGGTGGCGCCGCCGCGTTCTACGGAAGATCCAACCGGGCGGTTGTTTTTATCTACACGGATACCCCATTCGTCAACAGGCTTACCATTGGGAAGGCCTTTGTCGCCGCAGCCGGCCATGGAGAGCCATGCATCGGTGAAACGCCAGCCAAGATCCGGTGCTTTTTTACCATAATCCATATGGCCGTAAATTGCTTTACCGTCGATTTCCTTGACATGGTTGCCGAAAAAGTCGGCAATGTCGTCATAGGCAGACCAGTTCACGGGAACGCCAAGTTCATACCCATAGATTTCTTTAAATTGCTTTTTGAAATCAGCACGGTTGAACCAGTCGTATCTGAACCAGTATAGGTTGGCAAACTGCTGGTCAGGCATCTGGTAGAGTTTTCCGTCAGGACCTGTGGTAAAGATTTTCCCCATGAAATCATCAATATCAAGGGTGGGCAGAGTAACGTCTTTGCCTTCGCCGGTCATCCAGTCTGTCAGGTTGACCACATGTCCGTACCGGTAATGAGTACCGATAAGGTCGGAGTCGTTGACATAGGCGTCAAATACGTTTTTGCCGGACTGCATCTGAACCTGAAGCTTTTCAATGACATCGCCTTCCTGGATCAGGTCATGGGTGACCTTGATACCGGTAATTTCGAAAAAGGCCTTTGCCAGGGTTTTGGATTCATACTCATGTGTGGGGATGGTTTCGGAAACCACTTTGATTTCCATACCTTTAAACGGAGTTGCGGCTTTGATAAACCACTCCATCTCTTTGAGCTGCTCTGCTTTTGACAAAGTAGAGGGCTGGAATTCACCATCAACCCATTTCTTTGCAGCATCCATTCCGGCGTAGGCCGGTATGGAGAACAGGACAAGCGCCAAACCTGCGGCCAAGCCTGTGGCTAAAAGTTTTCTCATCTACGATCCTCCCAAGGCCTTCAATAACGGTTTAAACAACGAAGATGCACCCGGGAAAAGACGTGAAGGCCTTTTTAAAAACCCTTTTCCCGGGCAGTAAACGAACTAACTAACCCCAGCGCATCACAATCATCATCCAGACAATTGCAATACCTAAGGCAAACCATATGGCCAGATCAGTCAAACCCACCCAGGCCAGGTGGATATAGGCTGAACCTAAGAGGCCTACGAAAAGACGGTCTCCCCTTGTGGTTGAAATGGGGAGAAACCCTTTCCGTTGAACGGTCGGAGATTTAATTTCCCAAATCGTCATGCTGATGAGTATCAGAATGATAACGGAAAAAAAGGATGCAGTTGGAATTGTCCATGCCATCCATTCAAGATTCATAACGCCTCCTTATAGCGTGGCAATCCATATTAAACACGGCCCAGGGCAAAGCCCTTGGCAAGAT